>JAPLJZ010000258.1 GCA_026388335.1 Deltaproteobacteria bacterium | reverse complement strand
TCAGAGGAGGTTCAGCTCTGGGAATACCGAACTATGGAAGATGTTCAAAAAAGAATTCCATATTTCATCGAGGATGTGTATAACCGGAAGCGGTTGCATTCCTCTATAGGCTATCAGCCTCCCTGTGAGTATGAAAAAATGTTGACCTTAACCCAAAACCCCTGTCAGGATACTCTAATTGTTTGGCCCTGATCTGTGCAACCAAAGGGGTTCACTCCAAGTCATAAGATGTGTGGTAGCAGTGTTTGCATCGCCGGTTGCAGCGCTCCGTGATATGCCACTGAAAATAAAACTCGCGATCAACGGGTGCTTCGTCATGATTTTTAATCATCATTTATTTTTTTTCGGTCTTTCACAGCTTGTAACTCTTTACCGACACAACAGATTTCGTGAGGTGATAAAATATAGTTGGGAACGTATCAGTTTTTTTGTAATCTTTCAAGTGGCGATTAACAGGCAGGCGGGAAGACACAAATGCCCCCTTCAGTCAGAAATTAAGCCGTTCCTTATTTGACTGTTTCAATCCGGATTCAATGGGATGACCAGAAAATATGACCTACGCATTTGTATTTGCAAGTGCGTGATGACAATTCCTAAAAAATGGCATGCGTCTGACATGGGGTTCTACAAACAAACGTTTTGAATGGATAGATAAATTGAGGATTAACGACTGAAGCAGAGGATATACCGTCATTCAATATGAATATTAGCAATGTTATACCTTTTATGGCTGACTACTTGGCTGTGACAATACTGTATCTATAGTAAATCCCTTTTCGGGGTAATTTCGAGAGCTGTAGTCAGTGTAAGGGCCACTATAATTTATGGCTATAAATACTAGATGATAGAACAAGACCAGTACTGCTGCACATCTATCCAAGTGCACCTGAAACTTCGACGAATCGGCTAGCTCTCCATGTGCAGAGCTATTTCTTAATTTACTGTATTCCTCTAACAGCCTGACGTCTAACAAGTTCTGATCTTTTAAGATATGCAAAGAGTCCTTTGCCCTTGGTTTCAGCATATTTCCCAACAGGCTAAAAATCCTGTTTTTAAAATCAGGTTCTAATTCTGATCTCGTTATCACACATCTTGCTTTATTAATCTGACTTTGCAGCTCTGCATTCCTATAATCAAGGTTATTGAATCTCTCTCTTATTAGCCCTTCTATTGCAACGGAAAGCATCAATGATTCAGCATCTAATGAATATCCAGATTCGATGACCGCACGAATCCAACGAAATATAGGGTGCCATAATAATTTATCATACTGTTTTGTGTGATTCAGAAATTTACCAAACAGAGTCCATACTTTGTTCGAGGGATCAACTGACTGAAATTGAATGGGTGGTTCAATCCTCGATTTATTATCATTTCTTAGGCAAGGCCTAATCCTAACCTTAATTGTTTTATCATGAATCAACTCAATAATTGACCACGATAAAGACTTAGCCAACACGAACTGCAGTGATTCAATTATCCGTACCAACAGCGCGTCGTTAATTGGTGCGTTCGATTGTACATTTATTATAAGCCAGTTGACATTTTTTTCGATCTCAAAGTCAATATTACAAGCAGAAAATTTCGCTATGTTAAGGTTCGTCGATAATGAGCGTTGTTGACCGTTTACCATTTTCTCTATAGCTGAACCCATACCACAAGGGATACTAATGTTTCCGGGAATATAGATGCCCGCATAGTACGCAGAAACATGAGATAAGTCAGTTGAATGGGAGAATTCTCCTATGTTCCCGCCGACTATGTACCTTTGGGGCTCTGGCCCTAAGCTAATATCTGGTATAATCCATTTCGCTTCCCATTGACGGCCACGTATATCGCTGGCCGTGAGCTTATAGTAGTAATCTTCATGAATAAGCTCTCCTGCCTTCCAGTCGAATGATCGGGCGAAAACATCCTGTGGCGAAATATCGCCGATGCAATACATTTTTAATGAAAAAGAACCATCTGGATCCTGACTTATAAATCCCATCCCCCGATGAGCCTTCCCAACAGTACCGGCTAACTGTGGTTCTAACATCATTTGGACACAATCAATAGAGTATCTATTCTCCATGATAGCGGTAATGTCATCGATGTTCACTCAGTATATCCTCCCTAATTTTGAAAGATGTGATACTTATGTTATACTATGTTATGATTCCAAAATTTTATAAACCGCCCGGTGCGGACCCGCATGCCGAATGGTGTGGGGTTTGGGGGAGATAACTCCCGGCTACCCGATTAGACGGCCTTGCGTGCAACTGCCCGTTGGTTTTGCCATTGCGAGAAATGTTGTAACTGCGAATCTAAAGCCCCATCATCAAATCTGGCAGGTGGAAGAGCTTTTTCCTCAAGTGGACTGAAGGTGTAGGGGCTATGGATATTAACAATGCCACTGCACGTTAGCTTTTGGTGAGCAGCTATAGTCCAAGTTTGCATTGTCAGTACTGCATCAAACCAATTGCGGATGATTGGGACGTAGCTGCCTAGGCAGGTTGGCCTCGGTATGCCGAGTTGTTTATCAAAAGCGATCAAGTCTGAAATCTTGTGATGGTTGTAATAAACGAGGGTGTAAACAGCGCCATGTATTTCTGGGTCAAGGATCACCGCGTGCCGTTCCAATACTTTCTCGGCGTGAGTATGAATCTTCTCCATCTCCCGATCGAAATAAGTGCTCCATGGCTCTGCAGGAATTACGTTGGCGGGCTTAGTAATATCAAGTGACATCTGAATTTTCTTTATGGTATCCTCTGAGAAGAGTTCGGCCCAGTTCTTCGGTGATGAGTCGCCGACCGAGTTGATGTAGGCGCTCTTCCAGAGATCTAATGCCCAGTGGGTCATTATTCGAACATCCTCGTACGAGGCTGCTCTGACCGGGAGTAAGCGCCTTTCCTCACGGCGCTTGATTAGGTAATCAACTCCATAAATAGTCACCGCTGCACCAATGAATTCGGCGACGAGGTTAGATCCAAGTGAGGAAAGACCTTCGTTGCCTAGAAACTGCAGTGCAATCGCCACACCGATTAGACCGAGGAAGAGGACCCCGAGCTTGAGGTTGTGTACGATCATCCACTTGCTTGGTTTGTTCATTTGTCCCAAGACCACCCCCTGTGGCCGTCTATCAATGTCTATATGGATCAGTATAAAATCCTCTACGAACCACTATTTAATAATAAAAACCCCGCTCATTCATCAAGCCCACTATGACTAAGATAGTACAATTTTTAGGTACTTCCGAAAAAGTGACTGAACATCATGAGTCGGAAGTTCTGTATCCTCGATCTCAAATCGATGATAGTAGTCATTTCGTTTTGCGTTAAGGTTATTGAATATTTTCGTGTCGGCTTCAGCTTCGGCAAGATTAGTTGTACAGGCAACTGCATAGAATCTGTCTCTCAAGCGGTAATCTCCGATGTCAGTGACGCTCAAATCCTTGTCCCAAGCAGGCAGAGCCACATCATTTGACCGCATAAGTTTTTGAAATACGTCTCTAAATTTCTTCTCAAGGTTAAATATCAATAGTTCGAAAGCAGACCAAGATGCAATAAATGAGCGTAAGTTGTCATTGGATTTATGTTGGGACAATGCGAATAAAGAAGCCGCCGAAGAGAGCTTACTATCTGCGCTGAGTCCGGCAGTGTAGCTTTCGACAGTGGCGACAAATTTACCAGATGGCATAATTGTAACAACTATGCCACCTGCCCTCATTTTCATGGTACGCACATAAATCACTAGTTCATCTTTGCTGAGAAGGTGAACATTGTCGGCGAGAAACCGAATCTCGGGTGATCCATTTGTGTCAGTCATAGCGACAGACATAGCTGTTGTGACATTTCGCACATTTAACTCATGTTCTTTCCTAACCACAGATCCATCGAATGCATCCAAAGCGACACCAATCTCACCATATCTCCGAGACGCACTCAGATCCATAGGCTGATCGACGCGACCACGTGCGCGATAAACGAGGCAACAGCCCGGACCAGAATGCTCCTTGAGCCGCTGTTCCCTAATTCTCACTGACTGAGATTCCAAGTTCCGCATAAAGGCCCACTCGGGTCCAAAAATCCATTGAAGGAATCGATTTACGTAGCGGGACAGCTTCTTGAAACGCTTGATGCCGACCAGACCCGTCAACAGGAGTGTTCCATATGAATTAGCCCGATCGATATGAAAGTACGGTTCGTCCCAATTGTGAGTGAGATAGGCTTTTGCATTCATGTTGGGGAAATGGGCAATCTGAAACGGGTCTGGTGAACCATCTGGCAGCTTAGCACCTAAAACGTGACTGACAGATATGTATTCATACCGAAAAGGACCCGCTGACTTTTCAATATTCAGAGGTTGGCGCTCACGAGCCGCTTGAAAGTCAAAGATTTTTCTTTTTACTCGTTCAAGAATATCCACGCATGAATGCCTATCAAAACCAGTGACTTTCATCTTGGGCTTACGTCGCTCTTCAATGGGCACATCTTTTTGCGATCCACTGAAAGAGTTTGTTTACAGGATAAGATCGTGGCTCGCTTCGCTCGCACAATCTATCCTTATTCGTTATATATTGTTGATTATCATTTTACTATCCTTACAGAGATTACCAGAGGCTGATTTCTATCAGGACTAGGTAGTGGCCAGAAAACGATCTCATCAAATGGTGTAAAGCAATCAAACAGAAGATTATATCGCGATGCAAAGGATTTCCAGTATTCAAGCTTCATATGTAGAGAGATGTATTCGTTCACATAGACTGACAAGATGAGGGGGAACTCTTGTTTGTAATGATGCCTAGCTTTACAGACTTTATCGACGATACTAGCCAATATTCTTTTTTCATATTGTTCAATCTCAAATTGATTGAAAGGAATTAAGGAGCCTTCTTCGTTCATATGACTATCTGGCACACTCCTATCATTCAAGTAGACCGATGTAAGTTCGATTCCGAATTTCTCATTTGTATCGATGTCTCTGACGATTCTGTCAGGGTTTTCTTCCTCTTCTTCAACGACAAAGCTCCTCCCATGAGGCAGTCTTTTGTATTCTTTGATAAAGCCCTGTATTTCGAAATTTTCTCTCACCTTTTTCCTGGGCCATTTCATAAATTAGCCTCCCTGCGCATAGCAAGGTTTATATGTACCCGTATAAAATATTTGTCGGATAAGACGCTGACGGACATTATAAAATTTCGATCATAAACATCATTGTATCTTACACTTGCGGACGAACTTTTTTTTATCATGGCGTTTTATGGATCGGTACAAAATCCTCTGCGGCTTCCTAATCTTCAATAAAAAACCCCGCTCTTTGTAAGAAACGGGGCATTTGTCAGGCAATCCATATCTTCCTCCAGCATTGCATACAGGATGGAACTATTTACAGCCTTATTTTTATGGTTCCACTATCACGATTTTCATTTCAAATCTACTGTTTCTACGAAAATTTCAATCTACGACAAGGAAGGAGCGGATCTACTCCAAAAGGGAGAAATTGGCTTTCAGATGTATGCGCGCTTTCCAATGGGATTCATTGGCTGGCCAAATTTATCTATGTGAGGACTTGTATTTGAAGCGGTTCAGCAGAACATTGCCTGCGCCGAACCCCGATACCACCTGTCATCTACTCCTAACCGGTCAACTGCTTGTGGTTCGCACCGAAAGCGTTCCGTGCAGTTCCCCGTCGGCAATGGTATGGTTTCTGCGTTATTTGCCATCCTTCCACAATGGTAGATCACGCCAACCTTCGGGAAATCCCATCGCTGCCGACTTGTCCGGCACGTACTCCTCAATGAGATGTCTCATTCGGGCAACCCAGGATGTACCAGGACTAATAAGTTTCAGGAGGTATCCTAACATGATAAAGGTGTTGTAGATGTTGCGGCCTGCTGTAGGATTGAACTGCATGGCAAGATCAGTAGGGAGTGTAGGGATCGTCATGGTAAAGACAATTCTGCGATTCCAGAGTCGACTATGATGGGCCGATAGATTGCGGATATGCGTCAGGTGATGCATGAACGACCCGAGAATGGTTTCATCGATGCCATAGATGCGAGCAATTGCATTACGATCGGAACGTCGTTTCAGATTTTTAAACCACATGGAAAGCTGTCCAAAGGTCATAACCTCGCAGACTGCCCATATAGGTGGCAGTTCTGGATCGTCATAGGTTACCCGGTAATGCTCAATGAAAGTCTCCTGGCTTCGCTTGATTTCTACTTTCAGGCTTTCAATATGTTGATGATATATGTCAGATCGTTTGAAAAGACCGGAATCGAGATGGACATGGCTCCCGTATTTAAGAGATAACTCATGAGCAAACCTTGTCCGGAAAGATATTTCAACACGTTCAATCGCCTCCATGACCAGCAGGCGGAGTTTCCGATCGAAAAGGTAAAGTTTCAGAGCATCGTCAAAAGTTGTTCCCGCCTTGAATTGATGTTCAGTCTGGTCTGATTTTTCTTCAAAAGGAAGCCAATAAGCACGGAAACGGTAATAATTGATATGACTAAGGTATCTTGCGGCGCGATCTCTATTGTCGATCCTCATGCCACGCGACATGAGCAGGTCAATTTGCTGGTCAATAAAAAGAGGGGGCTTGGTATATTCCATCACCAAGCCCCCGTATAAGTAACCCGCCTGGGTGCGCATTTCGGACCGAAGCCCGTAGAGGCGTGGCAGGTGTTGTTCAACGAATTGTAGGGTAGCCTAACAGAAAAAGAAAAAGAAGTCAAACTATTTTTCATTTAGGCCGTAACCTCCTGAAGGAGCTTCATGATATCTGGGACTGCACAAAAGCCCTTGACGGCGCATTCAAAGCGTACTGCATTATACAGATTCCGAGGCAACAGCTACACCTTCCTACGAGGTATGTCAAAGGCGAATTTAAGAATTTTTCGGAGATTTATAGAAACGGAAATAAGTTTTGGGTGTGCAGTACCTTGCTGCCGGAATTCAGTGACCTGACTCGATCAGTTTAACTGAAGCTTTGTATCTGCGGAGCGCAGGCTAGCCGACACGTTGTTTTTTCATTGCAGCACCCGCTTTTTTTATTGACTCCATTCGTCTAACGTGAATATTTAGGAGAAGCGTTTTATCAAAATAACGGGTAGAGCTTGGAATATGGGGGCGTGTTTGGGGGCTGGCTGGAAATTGTGCAGTTTAATGATTTAAGTATTACGTATAGATAGAAGTTCTATTTGATAGACCCCGCCCCAGATGACAATCCAAGGAAGTCCAAAGAAGTACAAAACCCGCTAGAAATAGCGGGTTTTTTCTTGGTGCGCCAGGCATGGAGCGTGGTGCGCGAGCGCCATTCAATGAGTTATGGTGGCTCAGGATTACAGAATGCAACTACAAATCAGTTTGCATTTTGTAATCCTTTCTGGCATAAGAGATCCATGAGCGCCAAACAGAAAAAGACCCTGGCCATGATCTTTGAGAAGCCTACAAGATCAGATATTCCTTGGCAGGAAACCGTTTCGCTGCTTATGGGGATCGGTGCCATCATGAAAGAGGGCAAGGGGTCTCGTGTAAGGTTCAAGTGCCGTGATTACAGTCTTCATGTTCATGCACCGCACCCGGGAAAGATAATATCGAAAGGCGCGGTAGAGACGATACGGGGATTTTTGACAGACATAGGAGTTGCACCATGAAAAATATTTTGCAGCATAAAGGGTACACCGGGAATGTTCAATTCGATCAAGATGATATGCTTTTCTACGGTCGCGTTATGGGGATGAAAAAGGCTCACATCGCCTATGAGGGAAAGACAGTTGACGATCTTGTGAAGGATTTCCGGGATGGAGTTGATGATTATCTCGATATGTGCGTCGAAGAAGGCAGGGAACCCGAAAAACCCTTCAAGGGCACGTTCAACATCCGTCTTGATCCCGAGCTCCATAAGCACTTGGTCGTGAATGCCCTTGATGAAGGCATGACATTGAATGCTTATGTAAAAAGCGTTCTGCAGCGGGCCGTTTCCGAGGTTCACATCTGAGGCATATTGTGGAAATTCAAGATCTTAGTAAAAATATAAAAATATTCTGCCGGGAGGCGGGGGCCGATCTGGTGGGTTTTGCACCGGTGGAGCGATGGGTCACGGAAGGGATTGTGCCTGATGACTTTCGTCCCCAGGCTATCTGGAAGCCTGCCCGCACCGTCATCGTTATGGGGATGGGCATGCCATTGCCGATTGTGGAGACGACACCGTCCGTCCTCCACATGGAATTGTACAAAACGGTCAACATAAAACTGGATGCCCTAGCCTATGATACCACCCGGTATCTGAACCGTCTCGGCCATGCCGCCATGTTTTTCAGCCGTGACGGCTACAACAGCCTCAAGGCTTTCAGAAAATGGCCTGGCGCTCCCTTTGGCCATGTCATGGCGGCGAAATACGCGGGACTTGGCAATATCGGACTAAGCCACTGCCTGCTGACCCCGGAATTCGGCCCCCGGGTCCGATTTGTGTCAGTATTTACTGCCCTGGCTTTGCCTCCGGATCCCCTTATGGAAAAAGACCTTTGCATAAAATGCGAGGCCTGTGCGAAGTGTTGTCCCAAGGACGCGCTCCGGGTTCGTGACGATTGCCTCATCGGTGATTATGATAAACCGGCTTGTCTCGAAATGGCGGAAGAATTGACGAAAAGCCGGACCTATCCCTGCGGGATCTGCACCAAGGTCTGCCCCATCGGACGGGATCGAAAACTATACAAACAACCGGGGATCGTAAAAAAATATCTCCGGGAAAAGGAAGCCCTGACAGCCGACCCCCATGATCCGGCTTACCGTTCCTGGCAGCACTTACGGCGGTATGGCGTCAGGGAGCCCCGGTAGGGGCGATGTAAAATCCGAGGAGTTTTATCAATGCAAAAGGATTTTGAAATTTTTTGTCACCGTTTTCAGGAACTGACAGAAAAGAACGAGGATATTTCCGTAACTCTCGAAAAAGGAATTCCCATCGTTCAGGAGCTCATTTCCTCGGATCTCTGGTTCCGGGACTTTGTGAAGGAGGCATTAATCGAGAGATCCTGGCTGAAACAGCAGCAGCCGACCCTCTGGCCAAACGAATTGACCCTTTACCGAAGCCCCGACCAATCTTTTCTCGTCCTGGCCTATATCTGGGAGCCTTTTTCCGTGGATACGATTCACGACCACGGATCTTGGGGGATCGTAGCGAGCTTCATCAATGACATCAAAGAAGTTAAATTCCGGCGGCGGGATGACGGTGCCATGGCGGGTTATGCGGAACTTGAGGAAGCGGTTGCGAAGGTCTTGAAGCCAGGGGAAATTACTTGCGTTCTCCCCCTGAATGCAGGTATTCATCAGATGGAAAACATTTCCGGAGAAATAGCCGTTACTCTAAATGTCTATGGGCGGACGGTGCGCCGGGGCTATCTTCAGTTCTTTGATCGGGAAAGAAAAACGGTGAAACGGGTCTATCCTCCCAGAACTTACAAAGAGGTACTGATGGTCAGGACTATCGGGGCGATGGGCTCGGGGGAGGATATTCTGAAAGGCGCCCTTGTCAATACTTTGCCCGATTATGTCAAAGAAGAATACGAAACGGCGATAACCGCTTCGAAAAGGAGGGCTCCATGATCAGAACGAGAATAACGGACCTTTTCGGTGTAAAATATCCCATCATCCAGGGGGGAATGATCTGGGTCAGCGGGTGGCGCCTTGCCGCGGCAGTAGCGAAAGCGGGGGCCGTCGGCCTCATCGGCGCCGGTTCCATGATGCCGGAACTGCTGCGGGAGCATATCCGCAAGATAAAAAAAGAAGATCCTCAAGGTGCCTGGGGGGTGAATCTGCCCATCTTTTTCCAGTATGCTGAAGAGATGGTTTCCATCATCCTTGAAGAAGGGGTGAAGATTGTCTTTACCTCCGGCGGCAGTCCCAAAAAATATACGCACCGCTTAAAAGAACAGGGGATCAAGGTGGCGCATGTAACGGCGACGCCCGATCTTGCCGTCAAGTGCGAGGAAGCGGGGGTAGACGCCGTGGTCGTGGAAGGATTTGAGGCCGGAGGGCATAACGGTCGGGATGAACTGACGACTATGGTCCTTGTTCCCCAGGCGGTGGATGCCGTGAAGATTCCCGTGATTGCTGCCGGAGGGATTTACGATGGCCGTGGGATGGCTGCGGCCCTGGCGATGGGTGCGGAGGGAGTCCAGATCGGCACCCGCTTTGCGGCGACCATAGAGTCGAGCGCCCATGATCATTTCAAGAAGGCCATGCTCCATGCTTCCCCGACGGATACCTTTCTCATCCTTCGGAAACTCATACCGGCCCGGGTCATCAAGAACACTTGGTTTGAAAGAGTATTCGAGGCGGAGAAGCAAGGGGCAACGGAAGAAGAGCTCCTCCGGATTATCGGAGAGAAAAGGACAAAAATCGGCATGTTTGACGGCGATCTGGAGGAAGGGGAACTTCAGATTGGACAGGCGGTGGGGGCGATCAGGGATCTCCCCTCGGCAGGGGCGTTGGTCCTTGATATCGCCCGGGATTGTGAAAATATCCTTCGGGGGGGTGTTTTCAGGTGAAAAAAGTCGGGATTGTTGCCAATACAGCCAAGGAAAAGGCCGGGGACTATACGCAGAGGCTCAGGACCTGGTGCCTGGAACGAGGTCTGGAGGTCTATCTGGACAAGGGTATTGCCGAGGCCATCAGCGCCGGTCCCGGATATGACCGGAAACAGCTGGCGGCGATGGTGGACATAATCGCCGTCTTCGGCGGCGATGGCACCATGCTCAGAACGGCCCGGGCGGTAAGGGAATTTAATGTACCGATTGTGGGAATTAATTTGGGGGCGTTCGGTTATCTGACGGAAGTCAACCTTAACGAGATGATCGATGCCTTTGAGATCTTCCTACAGCAAGGTTTTCTGACCGAGAAACGAATGATGCTGGATGTTACGGTGGAAAGCGAAGGGACGGTCGTAAAAAAGCGGACCGTTCTTAACGACGCTGTTATCAATCGCGGGAACCTTTCCCGGATTGTAGAGATGGAAACAGAGGTGGATGGCAAATACCTCAATACCTTCAAGGCAGATGGGCTCATTGTTTCCACCCCCACGGGATCGACGGCCTATTCCCTCTCCGCAGGAGGGCCGATCGTTTTTCCCCAGCATGATTCCATAATCATCAATCCCATCTGCCCCCATACCCTGACGAACCGGCCGGTGATCCTCCCCGGCGAGGCAGCTATCCGGGTGATAATCTGGTCCAAGGAACAAGGGGCCACGGTGACCCTGGATGGGCAGGTTTTCCATACCCTTAAATCGGGGGATGTCATGACGATCCAGAGATCGCATTATGTGACGCTCCTGGTCGCCTCACCCCACCGCGATTACTTAGAAATCCTCCGTTCCAAACTTGGCTGGGGCGGATTGCCGGCGGGTTTGAACCGGACCGTCTGAAGCCGGCATGGGCAGCGCACGGGTTATCAGAAAAGTGACATTTAATTTCACTGAGGACAAATAGCGATGTTAGCCGAACTTACCATCCGGAATTTTGCCATCATCGATGCATTGAATGTAACGTTCAGTGGGGGGCTCAATATCCTTACGGGAGAGACCGGGGCGGGTAAGTCCATCATCATGGGGGCGGTCAGTCTCTTGCTGGGGGATCGGGCGTCGATCGATATGATACGTTCCGCTGAGGACACGGCGACCGTAGAAGCCCTGTTTCATCTTCAAGATGGGGACGGACTGCGGGATAAACTCGCTGCCTGGGGAATGGGTGGGAATGAGGATCTCCTGGTGCGGCGGGTCATCTCCCGCTCGGGAAAGAACCGGGTGTACATCAACGGAAATCTTGCCAACCTCGCCATGCTGGCCGAACTGGGTGAATCTCTGATCAATATCTGTGGACAGCATGAGCATCAGCTCCTGTTGAAGGAAGAGAACCATATCGACATCCTTGATGCCTTTGGCGAGCATCTGGGTTTAAGGGGCGATTACGAGGATCTCTATGGCCGCTTTCAATCCCTGAAGGAGAAGCGTCGCTCCCTGGAGGACGCCAACCGGCGGCGGGAAGAACGGGAAGACTTCCTTCGTTTTCAGATTCGGGAAATTGAGGAAGGGGAACTCCTGCCGGAAGAAGACGTTATCCTGGCCGAGGAAAAGACGGTTCTCATGAACGTCCAGAAACTCATGGAACGTGCAACGGCAGCCCATGACATCCTTTATGGTCGGGAGCGGTCCCTCCTCGAAGAGCTGAAAAGTGTCATCGCTGCCGTTGGAGACATTAAAAAGATTGATGCCCGGCTGAAGATCAAGGAAACGGACCTGGATGACAGCTACTACCGCCTGGAAGATGCCGCCTATGTCCTGCGGGATTATGCCGGGGAATTGTCTTTCGACGGCGGGCGCCTGGAACACATTGAAGACCGGATGGAACTCATCCACAAATTGAAGCGGAAACATGGTCCCACCCTCGCTGAGGTAATAAAGAAAAAAATGGACATGGAGGGAGAGCTTAAAAGTATTGTTTCCATTGGGGAGGCCCTTGAAGAGATAGACGTAACCACGAAGGATGTTTATAAGGATATGGAGAAAAAGGCCCGGGAGCTGTCCGTGGCTCGACATGCCGCCGCCCGGCGTTTAAAGAAGGATATCGAGAGAGAAATTCATGCCCTGAGGATGAAAGCGGCGGTCTTCGAGGTGGTCTTCAAGGAAGAGGATAAAAAGGAGGATTCCTTTACGTCCAAAGGGATAGACCGGATTGAGTTCCATCTTTCGGCGAATCCGGGAGAAGTACCCAAGCCCCTTCAGCGCGTGGCCTCCGGTGGTGAATTGTCGCGGGTGATTCTGGCCATGAAGCATGTGCTGGCCCGGACAGGTTCCGTGGGGACCATGGTATTTGATGAGGTGGACAGCGGCATCGGCGGCGCCACGGCGGAGATTGTAGGAAAAAAGATAAAGGATGTTGCCGGGCGCCATCAGGTCCTCTGCATCACCCATCTTCCCCAGATTGCCTGCTTCGGAGACCGTCATTATCTGGTGACGAAAACTGTTGCCGAGGACAGGACCCTGACGATGATTCAGGTGCTATCGGAAGAAGAGCGGATTGAAGAGATTACCCGGATGCTCAGTGGCCTGGAAATGACGGATACAACGAGAAGGCATGCCCGGGAGATGCTCATGATGGCGCAAAGGAGTGAATCATGTTGAGAAAAGCCAAAGTTGGCGACGTTAAAATAATTCATAAGATGATAAATGTCTCTGCCAGTAAGGAGGAGATCCTTCCCCGGTCCCTGATGGACATCTACGGCAGTCTCCGCGACTTTTTTGTCTATTATGATGAACAGGAGCAACTGATCACGGGGGTTTGCGCCATGAGCATTATTTGGGAGAACCTGGCCGAGGTCCGCTCCCTTTACGTCGATGAAGCCTACCGCCGTCGGGGCATCGGCAGAATCCTCGTTGAGGCCTGCATATCCGAGGCGATAACCCTGGAACTATTTCGAATTTTTACGCTGACTTATAAAAAGGAATTTTTTCAACATGTGGGGTTCCATGTCGTGGACCGTTCCTCTCTGTCGGAAAAGATATGGACCGACTGCTTTCGTTGTTCGAAGTATCCTGACTACTGTGATGAAATAGCGATGATCATCGAATTATGAAAGTACGGGAAAGGATCATCATCTTCCTGATTTTGTTTCCGGCTTTTTTTCTTGCCGAATGCGCGCCCATTTCGGAAATGCCCCGTGCGGAATCCCGGGGCGGCCAGTCCCCTTTTGCTTCCGTCGAGGATGCGGGACAGATGGATGACCTCGATCTTGATTCCCTGGAAAAAGCCGTTGCCCTGAGCATTCAGTATTATGAAAAAGTCGGCTCTAAAGGGTCTTACTGTTTGCGGGATCAATGCTACTCTTCCCGGGAAATGATCGACGGACTGGAACAATTCCTGAAGATCATGAGGCGAGATATGATGCCGGAGGAGGTAGAGCAGAAGATCAGGGATGAATTTATTTTTGTCAGAGCGGCGGCAGGTACGGCCGGAGCCGGAGCTGAGGGCAACGTGCTTGTTACAGGGTATTTTGAGCCGATTTTGGAGGGATCACGGACCAAAACGGATCGTTTTCGTTATCCACTATACAAAACCCCCGACGAAACAGTGGTCGTGCCTGTGGATCGTTCTGATGGTCAAGATGGCCGTGATAAGTTTGTGGGACGATTACATGATGGGGAGGTGGTTCCCCATTTCAGCCGCCGGGAAATTGATGAGAACGGTGTTCTCGCCGGCAGGGGACTGGAGATCGCCTGGGTCGATGATCCGGTTGCCCTCTTTTTACTCCATATTCAGGGATCCGGGAAAATCAGGCTTCCCAAAGGCCGCTTGCTTCATGTGACCTATGCCCAGTCCAACGGATGGCCATTCCGGGGGTTGACCGGCATGATGGTCGAAAAGGGACTTTTACAGGATAACGGAAAGTCTTACGAACAGATGAAAAAGTTTCTTCTCGATCATCCTGAGGAGCGCCAGGAACTGATGAATTACAACGAACGATATGTCTTCTTCCGGATTGCCACGGAAGGTCCCCTGGGGGCCTTGAATCTACCCCTGGTGGCGGGAAGGTCCATCGCCACCGATCTCGATATTTATCCAAGAGGGGCCATGGCCTTGATCAAAACACGGAAGCCTGTTTTTGACGAGCAGGGAAGGATCTCATCCTGGCAGTCCTTTTCCCGCTTCGTCCTGAACCACGACACGGGCGCCGCGATTAAAGGTCCGGGGAGGGTGGATCTTTTCTGCGGCACCGGCGAGACGGCGGAAAGGACCGCCGGGGCCATGAAGGAGAGCGGGGAACTGTATTTTTTGGTAAAGAAGAAATAACCGGGGTCAGACTTATTTATTGACATTTACTCTTCTTAAGAGCGATCACCACTCCTTCAATTTCTTTTTCTGAAGCCACTATCTCTTTAAGATGCCGCGTTACGACAACCGGGTCTTTATTGATGAATTCCGCTATCTCCTTGCCCTTATATCCGTATTCATGGGCAACAAGGCTCATCATTTTCTTCCCTTTGGAAAGCCTGCTTGATTTGCTGATTGACCGTATCTCTTCAAGCGAGATCCCATAGACTCCTTCTATCGCACCGGCGATTTCGTCTAATGTATATTCCCGGTCGCGCCTCATTGTTTGAACCTTCACATTACTCTCTCTACGCACCTTCTCGACAAAATGCTCGTCACCCAATATCCTTTGCTCAACGGTACGGTAAACGTCTTCCCTTGGAATTGAAACGTCCGCTCCCATAAAAGCTATATAAAGGCAATTTGCTGCGCCCTTATCTTCTGAAAACATCCCTAAAACCGATTCTGTGTCGACAATGCCTGTTTTGTCGTCAGGTAGCAAATAAGATTGATGGCTGCTCCAGCGATATTCTTCAGGCGCCTCAACTATTCCGGCTCTTACCGGATTCAGGTGGATATATTTCACCAGACTCAGCTGGTATCGATCACGATCGCAGAGAATCGCTTTATACCTGCCCTGAAACAGATGTCCGACCGTACCGTACTTTCTGTTGAAATACATGGTATAGCTTTGGTTGATGCCCTGCATAATCTTTGAAAGAGGGACTTTTGGCGTTTCGATCAATATATGTACATGATTACTCATCAGAACATAGGAGTGGAGAATGAACTCATACCGCTCCTTGTAGGCTGACAATATAGTAAGGTACTGAGAGAAATCATCGCTATTTTGAAAGACAATTTGCGTCTGATTGCCACGAGTTATGACATGGTAGAGGGCATCCTTGAATTCTATCCTTGTTTTTCTTGCCATGAAAGAAGGTTAGCAGAATCATCGTCGAATGTCAATATGTAAGTCTGACCCCGGTTAGCCCCGGTGTGTCTTGACAGGGGATGGTCTTTCTGTTATGCAGCGGGCACATTAACACGTTTTGCGGAGGTTCAGTGGCACTGAAGAGAATTGTGAGCGGTATGAGGCCGACAGGTAAGCTGCATTTAGGACATTTGCACGGAGCTCTCAAGAATTGGGTGGATCTTCAGAACGACGGCGCCTACGAGTGTTTTTATTTCGTCGCCGACTGGCACGCCCTGACGAGCGATTATGCCGAGACGGGAGAGATCGGCGATAACATTATAGATATGGTCATTGACTGGCTGAGCGTCGGTCTGGACCCGGCAAAAAGCACCCTTTTCATCCAGTCGAACATCAAGGAGCACGCCGAGCTGTTTCTCCTTCTTACCATGATTACACCCCTGTCCTGGCTGGAAAGAAACCCGACCTACAAGGAGATGAAGGAGGAGTTGACCAGCAAGGATCTTTCCAATTTTGGCTTCCTGGGCTATCCGGTCCTCCAGGCGGCGGATATTATCATGTACAAGGCCTATGGCGTGCCCGTGGGGGTTGATCAGGTGCCCCATATCGAGCTGACCCGGGAGATCGCCCGGCGCTTCAATTTTCTTTACCGGGAGATATTCCCCGCCCCGGAGCCATTGCTGACGCAGGTGCCGAAGCTATTGGGGATCGACGGCCGTAAAATGAGCAAGTCCTATGATAATTCGATCTTCATGAGCGATACGGGGGATGTTTTGAAGCAGAAGGTAGCCGCCATGTTTACCGACCCCCAGCGGCAACGCCGCAAAGACCCGGGACGTCCCGAATTGTGCAACGTCTTCACCCTTCACGAGCTATATACGGCCCCGGAAAAAACAGGGGAGCTCGCAGGGCAGTGCCGAAGTGCAGGGATTGGCTGTACGGATTGTAAAAAAATCCTCGGAACGAACATTCAAAACGGAATGAACCTCATTCATGAACGGCAGGCCTATTATCGAAATCATCTCCAGGAAGTCAGGGACATTATCGCCGACGGTGATATTCGGGCCACAGCGGTGGCGAGGAAGACGATGGACGAGGTTCGGGTGGCCATGAAAATCAGTTATGGATTATGAGGTCAAGCTCGATATCTTCGAAGGTCCCCTGGATCTGCTGCTGTATCTGATCAAGAAGAACGAACTTGATATCTACAACATCCCCATCGCCCTGATTACGAAACAATATCTTGAGTATATAAATATTCTCAAGACGTTGAATCTTGATCTGGCGGGTGAATATCTCGTCCTGGCGGCGACCCTGGTTCATATCAAATCGAAGCTGTTGTTGCCAGAGATGTCTGAGGAGGGGGAAGAGGAGGCCGATCCCCGTCAGGAGCTGGTGCAGCAACTTCTGGAATATCAGGAGTTCAAGAATGCCTCCCAGTCACTACAGGCGCGGGAGGTTCTCGAAAGGGACGTCTTCATAAGGGGTGCCGCTCCGGCGGAGCCGCCGCCGGGCGATGATGATAATCAGGCGTGGCTGGAAATCGGACTGTTTGAACTGGTGGATGCCTTCCGGCAGGTTCTCGGCAATCTGGGGCAACCGGAACTGATGGAAATTGACCTGGATCGGACTTCCCTCGCGGACCGGATCAATGAGATTATGGATCAATTGCGGGAGCGTCAATCGCTGACTTTTACAGAGCTCCTGAACGGTAAGCCGGAGCGGCGTCTGATCATCTATACCTTCATGGCCTTGCTGGAACTGGTCAAGCAGCGGATGATTCGCATCTGTCAGGCGGGACCTTTCGGGGTGATCCGCCTGTTTTTGGCTGTAGCTGTAGAGGAAGAGCATGGATGAAACCAAGGCCGTAATCGAAGGGTTGATTTTTGCTTCGGAAACGCCACTGACAATTGATAAAGTCGTCGAGATCTTTCAGGAGAGAAATCTCAACCGCCAGGATATCACGGCCCATCTTAACGAACTGATGAGCGAATACGGCTTGCGGCACGGTGGTTTTTATCTCCAGGAGGTAGCCGGGGGGTATCAATTCCGGACCAGACCGGAATTGTCGGCGTGGATCGCAAAACTGAAAGGAATCCGATCGGCTGCGCTCACAACTGCTGCCTTGGAAACCCTTGCGATCATTGCCTACCGGCAGCCAGTCGTCAAGGCGGAGGTGGAGCGGCTACGGGGTGTAGATGTTTCCCGTCCCCTGCGAACCCTCCTGGAAAGGAAGCTTGTCCGGATGGTGGGCAGGAAGGATGTGCCGGGAAAGCCCATGATTTATGGGACGACCAGGAAATTTCTGGAGGTCTTCAGTCTGAAGGATCTGTCTGAATTGCCGACCATGGGAGAACTGAAGGATTTAACAAAATGACGGCTTTCTTGTTGCGAGGTTATCAGAAATGACTATGGGAGAAAAAATCTTGGGGAAGGGGTCCTTACCGGGGGAGCGATTACAGAAGGTTCTGGCCGGGGCGGGGATTGCCTCCCGCCGGGCGGCGGAAGAGATGATCCGTCAGGGAAGGGTGATGGTCAATGACCACGTCATCAAAGAGATGGGGGTCAGGGTTCATCGAGACGACGAGATCCGCGTGGATGGACGATTGATCGGTCCCCAGCCTGAGAAGGTCTACCTCATGCT
This sequence comes from Deltaproteobacteria bacterium, assembly GCA_026388335.1. Classification (GTDB taxonomy): domain Bacteria; phylum Desulfobacterota; class Syntrophia; order Syntrophales; family UBA8958; genus UBA8958. The sequence continues at coordinate 28,363 of JAPLJZ010000258.1, read as the reverse complement.
GAACAAGCCCCGGGGGTATGTGACCACCATGAAAGATCCGGAGGGAAGACCTGTTGTCACGAAGCTGCTTCCAGAGGAAGCAGGAAGGGTTTTCCCTGTCGGCAGGCTTGATTACGACTCCGAGGGGCTGCTGCTGTTTACCAATGACGGTGATTGGGCCTTTAGTCTTCAGCATCCCCGTTTTCTTCAGCAAAAGACCTACCTGGTCAAGGTCAAAGGCAATATTACATCGTCAGAGATACGACGCCTGGAGAAAGGCTTTGATTTGGAAGATGGTCCATTCCGGCCGCTTCGCTTTCAGGTCGGGAGAATGAATGACAAGAGCTGCTGGATAGACATCACAATCAGGGAGGGGCGAAACCGTATCCTCAGGAGAGTTTTTGAGTATTTAGAGCTTCCTGTCATTCGTCTCATCCGCACCGCTATTGGAGAATTAACGCTGCAAGGTCTGGAGGAAGGCCAGAGCCGCTTTCTGTCTCCACAGGAGGTAGCCGCATGCCTGCCGCCGAAAGATTCGAGAAGTACTAAAAAAAATTCAAAAATATCTTGACATTCGCAATAAAATAAATAATAGTCGGCCAAAAAGTAAGCTATATTATCACGTTATTTGGAATGACACTTGTCTTTCGCAATTTTCTAGGAGGAAGGTATGAATAAGTCTGGATTGATTGAGGCAGTAAGCAGGAAAGAAAATATTACTGAGAAGAAGGCCGTGGAAGTTGTCAATCTTATCTTCAAAGGTTTTACCGGAGAATTGAAAAAGGGTGGACGAATTGAAATTCGCGGCCTGGGAAGCTTTGTTGTCCGTGATTATGAAGCCTATACGGGAAGAAATCCGAAGACGGGAAAGAATATTAAAGTATCTCCCAAGAAGCTTCCCTTTTTCAAGGTGGGCAAAGAGTTGAAGGAAAAGGTCGATCAGCAGAAATAACCTGCCTCAATTTCTGACCGGTCATCTGAATAACTATCGGGGATCATCCCGGGGCTGACCATAGCTCGGGGATGATCCTTTTTTATGAAAGAAATACCCCCGTCCCCTTTTAGGCCGGACCCTCAGGTCATCAGGCCTTCTTCCCGGAAACTGAAAAAACGGTTTTCCCCGATGATGATGTGATCGTGCACGAGGATATCCAGTGTACGTGCTGTTTCTTGGATCGTCTTGGTAAGGCGGATATCTGCATCCGACGGCCGGACATGGCCGGAGGGATGATTGTGAACCAGAATGATAGCAGAGGCCTTGCACTGAAGGGCCTTTTCCAGGACCTTACGAGGATAGACAACGGCCTGGTTGACGACGCCTTCCTGGATTGTTTCAAAGGTTATGATCTTGTTCTGGGCGTCGAGGTAACAAACCCGGAACTCCTCGTCCTTCAGTGCCCCCATGGAAGTCTTGCAGAAATTGAGCAGTTCGGCAGTGCAGGAGACCTGAGGCCGGTCCTGCGCCTTCTGCAACAGGTAGAATGAACCGATATCCTTGACAAGTTTGATCAGAATGGCGGTGTGAGAACCGATGCCCTTGACCTGCTGCAGCTCCTCGATGTCGGCGTCAATAACCCCCTTCAGGCCGCCGAACCGCTTGAGAAGATCCTTGGCCGGTTCCTTGACGTCTTTCTGCGGTATACCGTAGGTGAGGAGCAACTCCATGATTTCGTAATCATGAAAACCTTCCAGACCGGAGGCGAGGTATTTGTTCTTAAGGCGTTGCCGGTGCTCAAGGTAATGAGGCTTCGGTTTTTCGCTCATAATGCAAATATTGGGGGTCAAAGCCTCAAAATTTAGTATAACACTTAATTCCAAGGCCTAACCCCGTCCTTCTAACATTGTCAGCCCAGGTTTGCGTTGACGAAATCCCAGTTGATCAATTTGTCAATGAACGCAACTAAATAATCGGCGCGACGATTCTGGTAGTCGAGATAATAGGCGTGCTCCCAGACGTCGATGGTCAAAAGGGGTTTCATGTTCTTGGTCAAGGGATTATCGGCATTGGCGGTCTTGACGATCTTGAGGGCTCCCTGGTCAAGAACAAGCCAGGCCCAGCCGCTTCCAAACTGGGTGAGGCCGGCGTTTTTAAGCTCTTCCACAAATTTTTCATATGCGCCCCAGGCGGCGTTGATTTTTCCGGCAATCGCGCCGGTCGGAAGTCCTCCGCCGTTGGGCTTGATGCCTTGCCAATAAAAGGAATGGTTCCAGGCCTGGGCTACATTGTTGAAAATGCCGATCTTGGCCGGATCGCCAGCCACTTTCCGGATGATGTCTTCCGGAGAAGCATTTTCCAGCTCCGTTCCCGCCAGCAGCTTGTTGGCATTGTCAACATAGGTCTTGTGATGTTTACCGTGGTGGAATTCAAGGGTTGTGGCGCTGATATAGGGCGCCAGAACATCCTTCCCATAGGGTAGTTCGGGGAAAATAATGACCATGAGATGACTCCTTTCTTATTCAAGTTGGATTTTGCATGTTAAACTAACAACTAATCTCATGGTTGGCAAGGGATTTTAATGCGTCCGTCGGCAACCATCTCCCGAAGTTCCTTCTTGTTGAACTTGCCCACGCTGGTCTTGGGAATCTGATCGAGAACGACGAACTCGTCGGGAATCCACCAAGCTGCCCGGACCTTGTCTTTCAAAAAGTCCTTCAACTCCTCATTCGTCACAGTTTCGCCGGGCTTGAGGACCACACAGCCCAGCGGTCTTTCCTGCCACTTGGGATGGGCGACACCGATGACAGCCGCTTCCGCCACCCGGGGGTGGGCCATAATGGCGTTTTCCAGATCCACGGAGGAAATCCATTCTCCCCCGCTTTTGATAAGATCTTTGGTCCTGTCCACGAGGCGGACGTAGCCCTCCTCGTCAATGGCGCCCACATCCCCGGTATGGAGCCAGCCGCCCGCAAAAGCCGCCGCCGTGCGTTCCGGATCGCGATCATATTCCCCGGCAATCCAGGGACCCCGCAGGATGATCTCTCCCCAGTGTTTGCCGTCCGGAACAACTTCCTTATCCGCATGATCGACGATCTTCATTTCCAATCCCATGACGAGGAGTCCCGCACTATCCTTGACATGGTACTTTTCTGCCGCTGACCAGTCGGCCATGTAGCTCTTGGGAATGGCCGCCAGGGCCAGGGGCGAGGTTTCCGTCATGCCGTAAGCCTGGATGATGGGGAAGCCGTATTTCTCGTTGAATTGTTCCAGAAGATGGCGGGGCAGGGCGGAACCGCCGGAGGCGATTCCCTTGAGAGTAGAAAAATCATGCCATCCTCCCTTCTCCAGGTAATCGAAAAGCATCATCCAGATCGTCGGGACGCCGCAGGTGAAGGTGACTTTCTCTGCCGCGATGATACGGCACAGGACCTCCATATTGATGACCTCCCGTCCCGGCAGGATCTGCTTGCATCCCAATCCCACAGCCAGGAAGGGAATACCCCAGGCATTGGCATGGAACATGGGCACGACATGGAGCATGCAGTCCTCCTCCGTAGCGTGCAGAGTAAGTCCCGCCGCGTAGGTATGGAGCATAATTCCCCGGTGGGAGTAGACTACCCCTTTCGGGTCCCCCGTGGTTGCTGACGTGTAGCAGAGCAGGGCCGGGTCCCATTCACTCAGATCCTCGGGGAAATCATAGTGGTCCGGAAACCGGGCGATCCATTCATCATAGAGATAAACCGGGGCAAGGGAGGTCTGGGGCATCACGCCGCTCTGGTTCATGATCACGAAATGTTTGACCGTCTTTAGCTGATCCTTCACCAGTTCGACGAAAAAAAGGAGGTCCTCGTCAATGAACAGGACCTCGTCTTCCGCATGGTTGAGGACATAGGCCAGATGATGTGAGGGCAGGCGAAAGTTGACCGTGTGCAGTGTTGTTCCCATGCAGGGCACGCCGAAATACAACTCCAGATGCCGATGGTTGTTCAAGGCGAGACTGGCGACCCGATCCCCCTTTTTGATTCCCAATGAGGCGAGGGCGTGAGCTAACTGACAGGTCCGCCGGTAGTAGTCAGCGTAGGTATAACGAAAGATTTCGCCCGGAAAGACAGAGACGATCTCCTTTTTGGGGAAATACTTTGCCCCCCGTAGCAGCAATGTCCTCAGCAGCAGCGGATAATCCATCATGGCCAGGCCCTCCTCTTGATAGTTTTAAACGATCACAGGTTTGGTTCTTTTCTGCCGGTAATCCATCCAGATAATAAAAAAAATCAGGAAAATGGAACACACTGCCGAGGGAAGGGAGGCTTCTCTATTGAAAAAAATCAGGGCCAGTCCCCATGTTAATTGGGAGGATAGATTCATCATTGCCGTGATATACTGGTTAACCTTGCCTGTCCTCCTGCCAGACCTGTATTTGGTTGCGCCCGTTTTCTTTGGCCCGATAGAGGGCACTGTCGGCCTTTTTAAGCAATTCTATTCTCGGAATAAGGACCTGTTGATCCATGAAGGCAATACCGCCGCTCAGGGTGACGTTGAAATCGCCTTCCGGTCCCTCCATGATATGGTTCTGAACGCTCTCCCGGATACGTTCGGCCAGGCTCAGGGCGCCTGGCAAATCAGTATCGGGCATAATCACGACAAATTCATCCCCTCCATATCGGCAAGGCGAGTCGAGGGCCTGTCTGACCGATACTTTTGTGATGTCCGCAATGTCACGGAGGACCTCATCACCCTGTTGGTGTCCGTATCGGTCATTTACACCCTTAAAATGATCGATATCCATCATCAGGATGGCTAATTTGCCGCCGTATCGTTTGATACGGTTTTCCTCTTCCGTCAGACGCAGGTCAAAATAACGGCGAATATAGAGTCCCGTTAGGCCGTCATAAACGGCCAACTGAAATAGACGGGTCGTTTCCAGCGCAACGGCCACAATGGTAAGCAGCAGGAGCAGGGATTGCATCATCAGGGGTGAAAGGGAAAAATCGGCAGCGTAATCGAAGGTCACCATGCCAATAGCCTGGTTATTTGTTGCAATCAACGGTGCGCACAGGCATCTGCGGTTCTCGATCCCTTTCCCGGCGCTGGGTACGGGAACGCCATTGATATATTCAAGAGGGAAATAGTCTGGATATTTATCGGCCAGACGCTGTTCAAAAGATGTGTTTTTCAACTCCACCGTAAAGAAACTGGTCAAGCCGACGTTACCGATGAGCCCTCCCGCACAGAGTAGCTGCCCTTCTTGGTCCAGAAGAAAAATCCCAATGTTGTCGCTTTTGCCGAAATCACCCAAGCTTTCGGACGCCCGTTGAATAATCAGCTCCCGATCGAGGTTGGACATGATTAAGCGAGCCGCAAAACCGAGGCTAATAATCTCGTCTTCGATCTTTTGATTGATAAGCGCTTCCATATTTATTTATTACTTCCCCTGCGGATAGTTACAAACAGGGTAGCCTCCTCACGTTTGATCAGGAGCATTATGGTTTCCTGTTTACCGCTCCGGGCAAGTTCGTCCGTGAGATCCTTCATCACCTGTATCCTGATGCGATTGACATTAAGGATAATATCTCCGGCTTTCAGTCCAGCCTCGTCGGCGGGGGAATTCGGATTGACCCGGGTGATCACGATACCGCCCTTTTCCGATAGCCCCAGGTTCCGGGCCATTTCCGGTGTGATTTCCTGTAGCGTCATTCCCATTTGATCGACAAGTTTGCCGCTTGTAGCTATTTCCCGCAAGTCTTTTCTTTCACCGGTGACGACATCGAGATTTTTTTCCTGTCCATCGCGGACGATCCGGACCACAACTTTCTTCCCCACGGGCAGGGCGGCGACGATCCTGAGCAACTCATGGGTATCCTGAACCGGCCTGCCGGCGATGGCGATAATAATGTCGCCCGTCTTGATTCCGCCCTTATCCGCAGGATCGCCCGGGAAGACCTGGCCGACCAGGGCGCCCTGACGATCTTTTAGTTTCATGTTTTCTAATATGTCCGGCGTAATGTCCTGAATGGAAAGCCCCAGCCAGCCCCGGGTTACGTATCCTTTAGCTTTCAGATCCTTGAGTACATCTTTGGCGAGGTTAATAGGGACGGCAAAGCCGATTCCCTGGCCCTGAGCAGCGATGGCCGTGTTTATGCCAACCACCTCACCGTCGACGTTGAAGAGGGGGCCGCCGCTGTTGCCTGGATTTATCGAGGCGTCGGTCTGAATGAAGTTGTCATAGGGACCGGCGCCGATAACCCGGCCCTTGGCGCTGACGATCCCGGCGGTAACCGTATGGTCGAGACCGAAAGGATTGCCGATGGCGAAAACCCAGTCGCCGACACGCAACTTGTCCGAATCACCGAACTTAACACAGGGAAGGTCCCCATCGGGCTTTATCTTGATGAGGGCAAGATCGGTATTGGGATCTTTGCCCTTCACTTCGGCATCGTATTCTCTGCCGTTGGAAAGCTTGACCTTGATCTTGTCAGCTTTGGCTACCACATGGTTATTAGTGAAAATATATCCATCACTGGAGATGATAAAACCGGATCCAAGGCTGTTTTGCCTGGATTCTCTTTCCGGAATATCCCCGAAGAAACGTTGGAAGAAGTCGTCATTGCCAAAGTTGCCGCGAGGTATATTTCCAGAGAAGCCACGACTGGATTTGATGGTCTGGGTGGCGCTGATGTTCACGACGGTCGGACTCCATTTTTCCGCTAAATCAGCGAAGGAAAACGGTTTTCCACTATCCTTGCCGGGTGTGCGAGCATCGACGACTGTCAAGCCAACCCCCAGCGCCGCCAGGAAAATGCACAAGATAGTTGAAATAGCGATACATAACCAATATTTACTTTTTGTCCTGCATGATCCCATGATCGACCTCCTAAAATTCCTAAAATTACCGCTAAGATATATCTTAGTGTCATTGTCCCTGTCAACGGATATAAAAACTCGCCTTTCCATATCCTTTTTATTATGTTAGGTTCCGCCGTCAAAGGAGAATTACATAAATGAGAAAAACGGGGAGCCCGAGAAAAGATCCTTTAACCAGCACTCCTGCTCCAAAAAAAATTGGCCTCGCTCTGGGCAGTGGTTCCGCCCGAGGCTGGTCGCATATAGGCGTCATCAGGGGCCTGCAGGAGGCAGGCATCCACATCGATCTGGTCTGTGGGACGTCCATGGGGGCCATGGTGGCCGGGGCCTATGCCGCAGGTTTTATTGATGTGATGGACGAATGGGTTCGTGGTTTGACCTGGGCCGATATTCTCGGTTTCATGGATGTCAGGCTCCCGCGCTCGGGTCTCATTGAAGGGGATAAACTGACCAGGTATTTTCGGGAAAAGATTTCCGATTCCAATATCGAGGACCTCCCCATGCCCTTTGCCGCAGTAACGACGAATCTCAAATCCGGTCGGGAGGTCTGGATAAGGGAGGGCTCCCTGATGGATGCCATTCGGGCGAGCATGTCCATGCCCGGGATATTGACCCCTTTTCAGCGTCAGGGAGGATGGTTTGTCGATGGCGGGCTCATCAACCCCGTGCCCGTGTCCCTTTGCCGGAACATGGGCGCTGATATTGTCCTGGCTGTCGATCTCAATAACGATATTATGGGCCGAAGTTTCAATCGGTCCGAGAGCAAGGAGGCAGCGCCGTGCCAGGAAGGAAAGGGAAGGGAGGGTAATGGCCAGTACCTTCCTAATCTGCTCGCCTCATTTTTTAACGGTAAGCTCAAGTCGGGACAATTGTCGATCTTCAAGCGTTTTGCCCAGAACCAACCCAGCAAGGGGCCGACGCTCTTTGAGGTCATTGCCACATCCGTCTATATCATGCAGGATCAGATCACGAAGCACCGCCTGGCTACGGATCCCCCGGATGTCCTGATCCTGCCCCGTCTTGCACATATCGGCCTCCTTGAGTTCAACCGCGCCGAAGAAGCAATCGGGGCAGGACGGAAAGCCGTCGAGTTGATTTTGCCAATCCTGCACGATGCCATAGGAGCCTGATGAACAAGAAATTGGGTATTGCCTTTGCCATGCTGTTCCTGACGGTTATGATCGGCACCACAGGTTACCATTTTTTGGAAGGGTTTAGTATTTTCGAGTCCCTCTACCTGACCGTCGTGACCATCTCCACCGTGGGTTACGGTGATTACTATGCCCGTAGCACCGGCGGCATGGTGTTTACCATCTTCTTGATCATTGCCGGTGTGGGGACGATGTTTTATACCGCCAGTCTCGTTGCGGAAACCATTGTCGAAGGGCGCCTGCGGGCCATCATGGGGAAAGGAAAGCTGAAAAGGATTATCAAGAGAATGAAAAATCATTACATCATCTGCGGTTGCGGAAGAATCGGGTTCCTGATTTGTCGGGAGCTGGCGGCGGAAAAGGTCCCTTTTGTGGTCATCGAAAAAAATCCCGAGGTTATCCAAAAAATTGAGGACGAAGGATTTCTTTGCTGTCATGGCGACTCTACGAGCGACAAGTCTCTCATCGAAGCAGGGATCAAACGGGCCAAGGGGATTGTCTGTGTCCTGCCTTCGGATGCGGAGAATCTCTATGTGATTTTGACGGCCAAGGAACTGAATCCCGACGTGTTCGTCCTCTCCCGCTCCGAGGAAGAACAGTCGGAACACCGCTTGCTGAGAGCGGGGGCGGACCGGGTCATATCGCCCTATACCCTCGGAGGCATGAGGATGGCCATGGCCATCCTGAGGCCGGCGATGCTTGACTTCATTGAAATTACGACCAGACGGCAGAGCTTGGAGCTGAGAATGGCGGAAGTAACTGTCTGCGACGGTTCGGTGGTGGCGGGCAAGACCCTGGAAGAATCGGAAATCAGGCAGAACTATGGCCTGATCATTGTCGCGGTGAAAAAAGACTCCGGTAAAATGGTCTTCAATCCCGCCGCCTCTTATCTCATAGAAAGTGGTGATAAACTCATCGCTCTCGGCGAAGACGACAATGTCATGCGGTTTACCAAAGTCTGTGTTGGTTAGCGCCTGACAGGCCATGAGGAGTAAGGAGGCGCTTTAATGATTTTGCCGGATACGGTAAAGAAACTGACGGCTCGAATTAAGGCGGCGAAAGGGGAAATATCTCCGGATCTGATCCTCAAAAACGGCCTGGTTGCGGATCTTTTCTCCGGCGAGATCGTCAGGACGGATGTGGCCATCTTCGATGGGATAATCGTTGGTTTGGGGGAGTACGACGGTCCTCATCTCGTGGATGCGTCAAAATATCATGTCGCTCCCGGATTCATGGACGGTCATTTCCATATTGAAAGCTCCATGCTTTCACCGCGGGAATTGGCCAGGGCGGTTCTCCCCCACGGGACAACGGCAATTGTCGCTGATCCTCATGAAATCGCCAATGTCTTGGGGACCAGGGGGCTTCGGTATATTCTTGAGGAGACCGAGGGGCTCCCCCTTGATTTCTATCTGATGGCACCCTCCTGCGTCCCCGCTACCCATCTGGAAACATCAGGGGCATGTCTGGAGACGGAAGACCTGGAGGGTTTCAAGCAGGAAAAACGTGTCCTGGGCCTGGCGGAAATGATGAACTTTCCCGGAGTAACCTTCTGTGATCCCGGGGTTCTGGACAAGATCGCCGCTTTCTGTGATCGCATCAAGGACGGCCACGCCCCCCTGTTGTCGGGGAAAGCTCTTAACGCCTATATCAGCGCCGGTATCCGTTCCGACCACGAATGCACCGGGCTGGCGGAGGCAAGAGAAAAACTTCATAAAGGCATGCAGATCATGATCCGCGAAGGGACCCAGGCCAAGAACCTCTCCGCCCTCCTTCCCCTGGTCAATACCATGACGCTTCGGCAATGCAGCCTGGTGACGGACGATCTCCATCCCCACGACATCATGCGCCATGGCCATCTGGATGCGGTTATGAGTCTGGCCATTGCTCAGGGACTGGATCCGCTCTGGGCCATCGCCATGGTCACCATCAATACGGCCCGGTATTTTGGCTTCCGGGATTACGGCGCCGTGGCCCCCGGCTATCGCGCCGATCTGGTCCTCCTTTCTTCTCTCAATCCGGTAAGGGTAGAAGCTGTTTTTAAAGACGGCCGGCAGGTCGTCGATCATGGTAAGCTGATTGCACATATCCCGGCGAGCGTCCTGCCTGCCGATGTCACATCCATGCATGTCAAACCTTATGGCAAAAGTGCTTTTGTGATCCCGGCATCGGGAAGGCGGGTACGCGTCATCGATCTCATCCCGGACCAGATTCTGACGGGGGCTGCCATCCTTGAGGCGTCCGTCCGGGATGGCCAGGTTATTCAGGACACAAAGCGGGATATCTTAAAAATTGCCGTGATCGAGCGCCATCGGGGGACAGGCAATATCTCTCTGGGCCTTGTCAGGGGATTCCAACTGAAGAAAGGGGCACTGGCAACCTCGGTCGCTCATGACTCCCACAACATCATCTGTGTTGGGTGTTCAGATGCAGACATGTATGCAGCGGCCAGGGAGGTAGAAGCGATGAAGGGAGGTCTGGCTATTGCCTGTGGCGGTGAGATAACGGCCCGTTTGGCCCTGCCGATCGCCGGTCTGATGTCCGACCGCCCCCTCGCGGAGATTGGCCGGGGCTGGGAGAGTATCCGCCATGAAGCTCAGCAATTGGGGTGTCAATTGCGTGAGCCCTTCATGCATCTTTCCTTCCTGGCCCTGCCGGTGATTCCCGAACTCAAGATGACGGACAGGGGACTCGTGGATGTCAATAAATTCGACTTCGTACCGCTGTTTGTGGATTAGTAAAGACAATCTGTAATTTCCAGGCGCTGATCAGAAAAATACAGTCTATATTTTGCGGAGTTCCACCGCCCAGGAAGAAATTTTCTTGTCTCCCCTTAAAAGGCATCCCCGGTTGGAATAGAGGTCGTCATCAATGAGGCGCAGGCATTCCGTACCCTGGAGGGCGCCGTTTTCAGAAGTGAATATGGAGATGATAGAATCATCGACGATGATGAACTTCCCCATCATTTTTCCCAGGGCCGGGTTTTCGGAGACCCAGGACGTCAGTTCCTGCCCGCGTTCCATGGGGACAATCTCGTAGCGGGTTTTATCTTCCACCGCATTATCCCCCTGCAGGGTCATACGGAAATCATTGATCCACAACCCGTCCGCATGGGTTATCTTTGTTTCCCCCTCCACGGGATGATACCGCCCCTGATCGTCCATGTATACTCCCTTGGCGATCCAGATGTTTTCTTCAAAAAGAAAAGGTTGATGAATCATGTTTCAATTATCCTTTGATAGGAAAGTTTCTTCATGGCAGGACTCTAAGGAATGAATCGTTGTGAGTCAAGCAAAGAAAAGGGGTATAACCATATTACATCTTCTTGACATAGAATCTAAAATCAGTAATGAACTACCCCGCAGCAAGCTACGGGGTATCTAAGACAGCATTGAAAGGATTTTAGCTATGAACATTATTGTTTCCGGATCACTTGCATATGACAGAATTATGGATTTCCCAGGACACTTCTCTGATCACATCCTGCCTGATAAAATTCATGTTTTAAACGTCTGTTTCCAGGTAAACGGCATGAAGGAAAAATACGGCGGCACTGCGGGAAATATTGCCTATTCGCTAACCCTGATGGGTGAAAAGCCCATCATCTCTTCCACAATCGGCCATGATTATGAAAGGTACTTCGCATGGTTGGCAAAGAACGGGATCTCTACGGAAAATATTAAAATTATCGCCGATGAATTCACGGCGGGCGCCTATATTACCACCGACCAGGCCGACAACCAGATCACCGGATTCAACCCCGGGGCCATGAAATATCCATCTGCATTGGACTTCGATAAATTCCATCCCAAAGAAACCATTATTATTGTCTCTCCCGGCAATCTTGAAGACATGATTACTTACCCGCATACTTGTAAAGTCAGGGGAATCAATTATATCTTTGATCCCGGACAGTCTCTGCCCATGTGGGACGCAAAAGAACTGGTCCAGGCCATAGATGGGTGCGGAATCCTCATCGTCAATGATTACGAGCTGGACCTGATTATTAGCAAGACCGGTTTGAACAAGGGAGCTCTACTGAAGATGGCCAGGACGATCATTACCACCCGGGGAGAGTTTGGTTCCCGGGTTTCCACACTGGATAGTGAAATTGACATTTCCCCCGTCAAGGCAAGAAAGGTTGAGGACCCGACGGGTGCAGGCGATTCTTACCGGGGCGGCCTGATCAGCGGTCTGGTTCAGGGTAAGGACATTGAGCAATGCGCCAGGATGGGTAGCGTATGCGCTTCCTTCGCCGTCGAGTCCTACGGTACTCAGGAATACAGTTTCACTGTTGATGAATTCAATGAGCGACTAAACGGGTGACCGGAAGCTTTTTCTGTCTGGCCTTCCTCCCCATTTGAATAGAAGATCAGTGCACCGGCGCCTTGACCCCCTTGCGATTTGTCATCCGGACCAGCGCCATGAGGATAACAGCGGCGAAATGAAATATCTTGCTTCATGGATGACATCATGTTAAAAAAAATCTAAATTGGAAGGGGGGGGTGAATATCAGGCGTTTGACAAGGAGTACAAGCATGCACCATAATCATTTTTGATTCACGGTTTAAAGGAGGGAACCTTATGCCAGATGTCTTCAAAGATTATGTAAAAAACAAGAATTCAAGACCCGGCCCTTTGAAGGGGGTGCGGGTCCTTGAGGTCTGCACGCTGCTTTTCGGACCGGCAGGACCTTCATTTATGGCCGCCCTGGGGGCCGAGGTGATCAAGATCGAGCTCCCCCCTATGGGCGACGTAACCCGTTCGCTGAATCCCTTCGGCTGGTTCTACAAAGAACAGGGTCCCATGTTCATGCACATCAATACCTCGAAACACTACATGGCCCTGGATCTGCATATCGACTGGGGCCAGCAGATCTTCAAGGAATTGGCCGCCAAATCGGATATTATCGAATTCAACCTCCGTCCCGCGGTCACTAACCGCTGGAACATCGGTTACGAGGACATCAAGAAAGTCAATCCCGGCATCATCTATATCGAGAAGAACGGCTTCGGTCAGTGGGGCACGTATGCGGAGCAGGACCGGCCTTCCAACGACGGCGCCGCGCAGGCCCTCTCCGGATATGCCTGGATGTCCAGTTTCCCCAAGCGCCCGCCTATGAAACAGAGCGTCTGGATCTGTGACGTCTTCGGGGCCATGATGGGGGAAGTGGCGGTTCTGGCGGCCTTGCATCACAAGAAGAAAACAGGGAAGGGGCAGTTCATCGAGATGTCTCAGACCGAGAACATCATGCGCGCCATGGGCTGGGTCTGGCCTTATCAGCAAATGACGGGTAATGGTGTGGAACCGTCAGGCAACCGCGATCAGTGTATCTGTCCCGCCGATACCTTCCTCTGCAAGGACGAGCTGTTTGTCGCCTTGGCGGCCCCGGCCCCGGATGAATTCAAGGGGCTGTGCAAGGCTATGGGAAAGTCGGAATTGGCCGACGATCCGCGCTTCAAGGAGCACACCAATCGACTCGAAACGGAAAACGCCTTGGCGATCCTGAAGATCATCGCCGATTGGGCACGTACGAAAACGGCCGGTGAAATCGAAGAACTGGGCAAACAGAGTGGTTTTGCCGCGACCCGCCTCCACAATTCCCGTGATATGTGCGAAGATCCCCAGCGCCGTGCCCGGGGGTTCGTAAAGGACCTTGATGATCCCCTCTATGGAAAGTACACGGATCATGAACTCCCGATCATGATGTCCAAGACGCCTCCGAAGCACCGCTGGTCGGTCAGGCCGGTCGGTTTCGACAATGATTTTATCATGGCGAAGCTTCTGGGCCGGAACCAGGCGCAGATAGAAGAACTTTATCTGCATGGGGTCCTCGGTAAATGGAAGGACGCACAGGGGCGTCGTCCCCCGTCTGATTGGGATGGACAATCGGGCGCAATCTTGAGGAGGTGAGGCGCTATGACAGAAAATAAAAGACCAAAATGGGCGGAATGGGCCGATCATGTCCGGTCTCTTGACGATCCGGCGAAGAATTTCGAGAAGCCGGAGGCCCTGGATGATTTGGTTGTATTGGATTTGAGCTCCCGGAGCATGGCCGGATGTTTCTGTTCATCCCTCCTTGCCGAACTGGGAGCGGAGACGATTCGCATTGAGCCGCCGGGGGGCGATCTGGTTCGGACCTACTCTCCCAATGGCGTCATGCATCGGGGCACCGGCCTGGCTTACCTGCAGGAAGGCCGGAACAAGTACCATGTTACCCTGGACCTCGACAAGGAAGAGGGCCGGGAGATCCTCAAGTGCCTCGTCGGGGCCGCCGATGTTCTTATTGAAACCTACCCCGCCGGGGTCATGGATGCCTGGGGGATCGGCTACGAGGAACTCGCCAAGATCAATCCGCGATTGATCTATACCTCCATTTCAGGGTATGGGCAGTTCGGACCGGAGAGTGCAAGAAAACAGTATGATTACGACAATGTCAGTCAGGCCCGTTCGGGAATCCAGTACGGAACTGGGGAAATCCTTCCCGAGGGCAAGACCTATGACGAGATGCCCTATGCCGTCCCTACCAAAGCGGGTCCCTGGATCGCCTGGGCGGCTTCCGGAACCTTTGGAGCCATGGGGATACTCTCCGCCGTCTATTATCGGGGAGTGACCGGGGAAGGGCAGGCGATTGACATCGCCACGCCGGAGGCCTACGAACGGCTCCACGATTACGCCCTCCATTGGTACTCCGATCAGGGAGTCCTGAATGAACGCTTTGGCAACCTCGACACGGCCCTGTGGCTCTATGGATTCTATCCCACCAAGGACGGCGGCGTCTTTCTGGGGGGGCTCCGACTCGAGATGTGGAAGGCCTTCGTGGATATCATCGGCAAGTATGATGAATGGGGGGCCGAGCAGTGGACGACCCTGGCCCCTTTCATGAAAAAGGACTGGCAGCTCAAGTATCAGGCCATGATCAATCCGGAAACGGAGAAGTACACAAGCCAGGAACTAACCATGAAGTCCGTGGAATACGCCAAAACGGGCCGGCTCGCGCCAATCACGCCCGTCATCGCTGAGATTGTTTCCCCGGATAAGGCGATGCGCGATGAAGTATGGCGGGATCGCGGCGTTTTTACACCGGTGCAGGACCCTGTTTATGGCTCCATCGTCTGCGCCCAATCTCAGTGGAAGGCCACGGAAACGCCGCCCCGGACCAAGTGGGTATGCCGCCCCGTGGGTTATGACAACGGTTTTGTCTATCTGAAATACATGGGGTATGGCCCGGTGAAACTCCAGGAACTGTCGGGAAAAGGGATCATTTGATACGATCCGATTTGAACCGGGCGGGAGGGGCGAAAGCCCCTCCCTTTTTGACTTGGCAAAGAGCGGGAACATGCAAGGGGACACCATTCAATGGTGTCCCCAGCCCTCAGGGACCTAAACTTGTCCCCTGAATAAAAGGAGAAAGAATATGCTGGAGATTAAGGGATCAGTAGCCGTCATTACCGGTGGCGGTGGTGGAATCGGGCTGGAAATCGCGAAATACTGGGTAAAAAATGGCGGCAAGGTGGTGATTGCCGATATCGCCCAGTCTTTTCTGGATGGTGCGGAAACCCAATTGAAAGAATTAGGTGGCGAAGTAGCGACCGTGGTCTGTGACGTGACAAAAGAGGAGGACAATGCCCTCCTTGCCGATACAGCTATTGAACGCTTTGGTCAGATCAACCTGGTTGCGCCTTTTGCCGGCATCATCAAGGACGGACTGCTGGTGGCCACGAGCAAGGAAACAGGCAAGGTGAACAGAAAGATGTCTCTTGACCAGTTCAAGGCGGTTATTGATATTAATCTGACCGGGGTTTTTCTTACTGTCCGGGAATGTGCGGAGCGGATGATCAATAACAACTGCAAGGGACTGATCTGTCTCGTTTCCTCGACGGGTTCCCTGGGGACGGCGGGTCAGATCAATTATTCCTCGTCCAAGGCCGCCATGTCCGTAATGCCCAAGGTGATCACGGCGGAGTTCCTCAGACGTGGCCTGTCCGACCGGATCCGTTGCGTCGCCGTGGCCCCCGGTTATGTCGGCACGGCAATGGTCAAACGGATGGATCAGAAGGCCCTCGATAAGATATTATCGGATGTACCCATCGGCAGGTTGATAGAACCGGAAGAGGTGGCCTCCCTGGTAGGAGAGCTTTATCGTAATGAGGCCTTGTCCGGGGATGTCTTCTTTATCCACGGCGGACTTCGCCTCGGTTCGAGAGGGTAGGAAGGACCTGTCATGTCAACGGAAGAAAAAAAAGAGATCCGGGAAATACTGATTTCCCGGATCATCAAATCGGAAGATCTCAATCATCACGGGACCCTGTTTGCAGGCAGGATGGCCGAGTGGCTCGTGGAGGCTTGTCTTATTTCTGCTATCGACCTGTTGAGAAAGCCGGAGGACATTGTCTGCGCCCGCATTCACGGGATGAATTTCCTCAAGTCGTCAACAACCGGCGATATCATCGAGATCAAGTCCCGGATTGCCCACCTGGGGGAGAAAAGCCTTACCGTTGACGCCAAGGTCTTTGTGAACGGGAAGGATGACACACCCTCAGTCACGGGCATGGTAACCTTCGTGACAGTCGATAAAAATGGGATCCCTTACACCCACGGGATGACTTTGTCTCCGGAGTATATTGAAGAGAATCGATCCATCTATATTGCTGCCCTTGAGGCAAGAAAGCATAGGTAAATCGACCCTGCCGGCTGGCATGAAACGGAGGCTATCAAAAACAGCATTTGCCTTAGCAAATGATTACCCCGCTAACGGATCAATTGACTTCGATCATGTGGCTATCAAATTCAACTTTTTGACCATGCCTGATTTTGCATCCTTTTCTGTATTCAACTTCTCCATCGACGGCGACACGTCCATTTTTAATGGCATATTTTGCAATACCACCTGTATCGCACAGGCCTGATGCCTTTAGAAGTTTATTAAGCTCAATGTAGTCTCCGGATAATGCAAATTTTTCCAAAAGGTTACCTTCCCATATCTTGATATGTTCTTAATAAAACAAATCCATCCGAGAGCGTCAATCTTTAAGTGGCCTGAAAAGATATTCCAGGCCATTGATTTTTATTTCATAAACTGTCCTAAGCAGGTCACCCAGCTCGCCCTGAGGAAAGCCTTTCTGGGAAAACCAGATGACATATGGTTCTGGAAGATCCACAAGAAGACAGCCTGCATATTTTCCAAATGGCATTTTTGCTTTAGCCAACTTCAAGAGGACGTTGTTATCAGGATGAACATATGTGCAAGCTTCTTGATCTTCAGAGATCATGGAACATCCTCGTTATGAATAATGGACAGCAAGCCAGATGGTCTCCTGCTCAGGATCTGTCCACTCCACGCGATGTTTTTGATGTTTTTCAATATGGATGTAATCGCCAGGGCTCATCATAATGTTTTTAGATTGATCTTCAAAACGAAGAACGGCGCTTCCCTTGAGGAGAATAACCCATTCATGTTCATACTGATCATACCAGAAGCCTTCCGGTGAACAATGGCCATGAGATACGATTCTTTCTATCCGGAAAGTTTCTCTTCCAAGGATTGCCTCAAATAGCTCCTCCTCGAATTCTGGAGGGATATCAGAAAAAAGGTTGTTAACAGAAGTCATTGCCATTCAATCACTCACACTAAACCAGATGGTAATACAAATTTAGCATAGCTTATCATGCACTGGTCATGAAGCAATAGAAAAAACTTCTTGACAATAGAACGATCGTTCTGTTATGGAGGAACCATGAAAGAGAAGAGATCCATTCAGAGTATTGAAAGATCCATAGCGACTTTCTTCAGAGATAAAAGAAGGATGCCCACCTATGCTGAGATGATAGATATTTTTGGTGTGAAATCAAAAAGCGTCGTTCATTTCTGGATCAATAAACTCATCCAGAAAGGCGTTATTGAGAAAGATGAAACAAATCATATCAGGCTCACTAGGATAGCATTCGGGATTCCTTTGGTTGGAGAAGTTGCTGCCGGATTCCCTTCTCCCGCTGAAGAAGTGCTCTGCGACATCATGTCCATTGATGAGTATCTGATAACAAAACCTGAGTCATCTTTCCTTCTGAAGGTCAGCGGCGATTCCATGATCGGTGCAGGTATCATGGAAGGGGATCTGGTAATCATTGAAAAGGGAAAAGATCCCAAAACCGGCGACATTGTCATTGCTGAAGTGGATGGCGATTGGACGATGAAATATTTCCATAAGAAGGGGAAGCAGATTGTTCTGGAAGCAGCGAACCAGAAGTATCCTGACATCATAGCCAGAACGGAACTCAGGATAGGAGGCGTTGTGACTGCTGTGATCAGGAAATATCATCTGTAAGGAAGAGATTTTTAAAGGTAACGGAATATTTTGTCGATATAATTATTGAAACAAGTACATTCTACAGTAAGGATCAAATATGACAGTCAGAATATTGAGAGCACACGAATTGACGATACCGATTCATATTGGTGATCGGATTTCCATGATCATCCCGAGGAAGATCAATCTGACCGGGAAAATCAAGCATCTCGTTGTAGGCACTGCTTGGGATCGGCAGATCCTGAAGGGCGAGAAGTGGGTTGATTTATTCTGTTGGTCCATACTTGGATTCTCGACGCTGTATTTGGGTATGGTCTGTGTGAGCATGCTGACCAGATAATCCATTGTCTGATAACGGACAATCTGGATTGATAAAAAACAAAGGGCTACTGTGTCCTGAGAAGGCGAAAGCCGAGGAGGCCGCTACGTTGACCCGGGCCGAAGTAGTCGCGATTCGCTGACCGGCAGAACCTGGCAATGCTGCTCCAGGAACCGCCACGACGCACACGCTTCGAGCCCGATGATGGTCCTGCCGGGTCCGTCAAACTGTTGGCAGAATATAAACGGAACCAGTCCTGCACCCACTCATAGACGTTGCCGTGCATGTCGTACAAGCCCCAGGAACTGGATGTCTTCTGCCCCACCTGGTGCGTCTTCGATCCGGAATTGGCTCTTAACCAACCGGCACGCGATAAATCATCATCGCTATTCCCCGCATGAAACCTCGTCGTTGTCCCCGCTCGGGCCGCATACTCCCACTGTGCCTCCGTGGGCAGACGGTATTTGTCCGTCCCCTCCATACTGTTGAGCTTCTTGATGAAACCTTGTACATCCTCCCAGGACACCTGCTCCACCGGGCAGTCGTCACCACAATTGCTGAAATGCGAAGGATTGCTCCCCATCACCCGCTTCCACTGCCCCTGGGTCACCTCAGTTGTCTGCATGTAAAAAGGACGGCTGATTGTTACCTGGTGCTGGGGGCTCTCGTCGCTATCCCGCCCCGGCTCGTCGCTGGGAGAACCCATCATAAAAGTACCGGCGGGGATGAGGACAAACTTCGCACCCAGTGTAGGGCTGGTGAAGGTATTTGATCCTTTCTCTCGGGCTATTGAGTGAGGTACGAAACAAACCATGGTTAAAGATACAACAATAAGCATTAATACAAACTTCTTATTGATCATTTATCAATTCCTCGTCTATTCCGTAGATGACATTCACGACAACTGCTAATACCAAACAGATCAGGAAGGTCGAAAAAACAATAATGAACCTGTAATTCATGAGGCTCCCTAATATGTCAACAATGCTGTAAAAATTCATCAACATATTCCGGGGGGAAGTGCTCGCCCCGGTATCGGAGAAGCGCCTTTTTCAGGCATCGTTGAAATGTATCAACGACAACGGGATCGAAATGACTCCCCGAATCGCCCTGTAAAATGGCAATCACCTTGTTTATGGGCATACGATCATCCTTTAGAATCTCGCCAAAGGCGTACTTGGGATAGTCCCGTTTCGATGTCAGGGCGTCAAAGACATCGGCAACGGCCATGATTTTTGATTCCAGGGGGATTTCATCACCTTGGAGGCCCGCCGGATACCCTTTGCCATTGATCCTTTCGTGGTGGCAACTGGCGATTTCAGGAACCCTCCGGAGATGTTCGGGAAAATGGAACTTTTCAAGGATGACCTTCGTCTTGACAGGATGGAGCTGCATCTCCTTAAACTCGTCGGGAGTGAAGGCGCCGTTTTTAGTGAGGATCTCGTCGCGGATGCCAATTTTGCCAATGTCATGGAGCAGGGAAGCATACCTTAGCATTTCACATTGGTCTTGGCTGAGCCCCAATTCTCCGGCCATAAGCAGGGAATATTCCGTAACCCTCTCTGAGTGGCCTGCCGTGAAAGGATGCTTCGCGTCCACTATGGCGGAGAGGGAACTGATGGATCTTTCAAAGGATAACTTCAGCTCATCGACAAGCAGGGAATTTTCAAGGGCGATCCCGACCTGGGACACCAAACCTTTAATAAGTATTTCATCATCATGATCAAAAAGATGTTTTCTCCTTTTATTGATGACCTGAAGCACCCCGATATGGCGTACGCGACGACCTCTGATGGGTATACATAAGACGGAGCGAGTTCGGAAATTGTTCGTCTCGTCATAGGTCCGATTGAAGTAGGGTAACTCCCAGGCGTCGACCACATTGATCATCTCCCCGGACTCGGCAACGCGACCGCTGATGCCCTCGCCCAGAGGAAGGCGTATCTGCCCGATGCCCTGGGCGACTCTCGTCCAAATTTCACGCTTTTCCCAATCAACCACATAAAGGCTGGTGCGTTCAGCCGCCATGGCATCTGTAACCTTGCCGATGATCAAGGGAAAGAGGCGATCAAAATCCAGCTCTGAGGTCAGGTCCGATGCCATGGCGATCAGCCCGGCAAGAATCTCCTTGATGCGGTTTCGCTCCTCGATCTGATCTGCCGCAGTATGGAATATCTCGTTGAAGGAACGGACGATACTTTGTATTTCATTTTCTTCGTTCCCTCGCGGGTATTTACTCTGTATGTCGGACAGATAAATATCGTCGACTTGCAGATTCTGCCCCGCAAATTCTTTTTTTCCCGCACTGACCTCCATAGTCTTCATCGTGATTTCGGCCGTGACCCTTTCCAGGAAGCTGAACCACCTGAACATAAGAAAGAAGGTCAAGAGGGGAAAGAAGAGGAGTACCATCACACCATAAGCGAAAACTTCCCTCAATTTATCGATATCATCTGCATCGAGGATCGGGAGCAAGTAGTAATATCCGGCGACAATAACAATCAGGACGGGAAACAGGGAGGATATAAAAAAAGATATCAGAAATATCTTCTTCGACTTTTCTTGGGTTAATGAACGAAAAAAAGACATCGGCGAATTCCGCTTTAGATAACGTCACCACAAAATCATTGGCGCCCGTAATGTTTTGAGTCGAGGATACTGGTTTCTCCCTAAAGCTCCAAATATCAATTGTTTTATATCCATATCAAAATTGCTAAGGGAATGCCAACATTGATTACGGGTTGGAAACGAAGAACAATAGTTTTTACAGGTAGCGCTCACTAGCGTTTTAAGGTTGCTTTCTTATATTTCATATTTGACAGCTCATAGAATATCAGTTATCAAGTCAAATCAAATACTCTTCTTTTTTATCGCCATGTCGGTAAATGATCGCCGTGATGGGGAGGCGTCTTTGTTTAAGGGGAGTTCTCTTTTTGGCATTGATAAATATTATTAGACCATTATTACCATGGGGAACGATTTCTGGCATGCAGGAACAGGATGCGATCGGTCGGGAATGCTGGCTTAAAGAGGATTCCTATCGCCAGATAGTTGAGTCCATAGACGAGGTCATCTTTGAATTGGATACCGTGGGCTATTGCCGCTACGTCAACAGTGCGGGAGTTAGGCTCAGCGGATATTCGATAGCGGAGTTGATCGGGATGCACTTTGAGGTCCTCGTTAAACCGGATTATCGAGAGCAGGTCTGGAAGGTTACGGGTCGCCAGTTCCTGAAAAAAATCCCCAACATCTACCACGAATTTCCGATGATCACCAAAGACGGCCGCGAAAACTGGATCGGTCAGAATGTCCACCTGCTCCGCGATGGGGACGAGATTACGGGGATCCGTTGTGTCGCTCGCGATATCACCGAACGAAGGAAAATGGAGGAAGCCCTGCGGGAAAGCGAGGGACTTTTCCGCACCCTTGTGGACCGCATGCTCGATCCCGTCATCATCATCGGTTGGGACGGCGCCATCCTTTTCGGAAACCAGGCCATGGCCCGCATAATGGGCATGGATTCTCCCGAAGAAGCTTTAGGCAGGTACATGGCGGAATTTCTTCATCCTGACAGTCTGATGAAGGCGGCGCAGAATATGGAAAAGACGAGTCAAGCCGGGCAGGAGGGAACCGTTGAGGAATATCGACTCATAACCAGGGATGGCAGATCGCTTTGGGTGGAGGGTATCGGGACCAACATTCCTTTTCGGGGGGGAACGGCGGATCTTGCCTGCCTCCGGGATATTACCCACCGCAAACAGGCGGAAGAGGAACTGCGCCGGGTCAACGAAAACCTGGAAGAAAAGAACCGCCAGTTGCAGGATTCTCTGGAGCGAGTCAATCAGTTGGCCGTTGCCGCCCAAGCGGCGAATGTGGCAAAAGGTCAATTTTTGGCCAATATGAGTCATGAAATTCGCACGCCGATGAACAGCATTATCGGTTTCACGGACATCCTTCTCGATACGACCCTGAACCATGACCAAGCCGATTATCTGCGGACCATCAAACGCAGCGGCGACGTCCTCCTGTCCCTCATTGATGATATTCTGGATCTTTCGAAGATTGAAACCAGTCACTTGCACTTGGAAATGGTAGATTTTGATCCGGAATTGATGATTTACGAAGTATGCGACCTGATTCAGCCCCGCCTTGCCGGTAAACCCGTGGAACTATTCTGCCGTATCGCCGATGAGACGCCGGCCCGGATCAAGGGAGATCCCGCTCGTTTTCGGCAGGTGCTCCTCAATCTGCTGGGAAACGCCGTCAAGTTTACCGAAGCAGGAGAAATCGGCGTCGATCTTGGTGTGGATGGTGGAGAAGATGATCGGGTCAGGTTACATATTAAAGTCCGGGATACGGGCATCGGAATCCCGATCGACAAGCTCGAATTTATTTTTGGTTCCTTTCAGCAGGTTCAGGGAGAGTCAACACGACGATACGGCGGAACGGGGTTGGGATTGTCCATCAGCCGCGAACTGGCAAGCATGATGAACGGAAGTCTTTGGGCGGAAAGTGAACCGGGCCGGGGCAGCGTTTTTCATTTTACCGTAGCCTGCGAGGGGGCGACAGCGCCCAGGGAAGAGCCGGTTCTGTTTGCATCCCTCCAAGGGAAAAGGGTTCTGGTCGTTGATGATCACCCTGCCAATCTCGATATCTTGGGACACCTGCTGCGACGGCAGGGGATGGTTGCCACCCTCCTCAGTAAATCCACCGATGTCGAAGCGACGATCCTGCGCGCCGCTGCGGAAGGCAAACCTTTTGAACTTGCCATCATCGACATTCAGATGCCGGGCATGGACGGTTACGAAACGGCCCGGCTTATTCGTCATTTGGAGGAGAAAATTCCACGAATCCCGCTTCTCGCGTTTTCATCTTCAACAGAAGGGATGCTCCGCCGCTTCCAGGAGGCCGGGTTCAACGCTTATCTCCGCAAACCCGTTCGCCGCAAGACCCTCATCGACGTTCTCGGGAGGATTATCGGAGAAAGGGAACATGCGGGGGTTGACGAATCTGAAATCCTTGTTACCGAACAATCGGTAAGTTCCAATCTCAAGCAGGAGGTGCTGATTCTCCTTGTGGAAGACAACCCCGACAATCAGCTCCTGATGAAGCGCATTCTGACAAAAGCGGGTTACAATATCGAAATAGCGGGGAACGGCCGGGAGGCGGTCGAGGCATACCGGCAGGCGCCCGAACGGTATGATCTCATCCTGATGGATATCCAGATGCCGGAGATGGATGGCTATGGGGCTACAGAAGCGATCAGGGCACTGGAAGGGATACGAGGATCGGCAGAAAACGGCGCTGCGCCGAAATCAGTACCTATTGTTGCCCTTACGGCCCACGCCATGGTGACGGAGCGGGAACAATGCCTGAGCAGAGGAATGAACGATTATATGACCAAACCCATCAAGCGGGAAAAGCTCTTTGAGATGATCCGCCGCTGGGTCGCCCCTGAGGGGTAGGAAGGGAGGTGAAAAGGGGCCGAGGAAACCATAAAAAGGATTGTCATGGTTCTGAGTTGGATCACGGATTAACATTGATGTGAAGGTAAAAAGGAGGAGAGATACATGGGAAACATTTTGACCCCGTTAACGGAAGAAGAAAAGAAGCGCTATACTGTTATCAATAAAGAGAATCTTGAATACCTCATGAACCGGTACAACAAGGTGAATCGTTGGGTCATCGCCGATATGATTCGCCGGAGCGCCTACCACTACCCCGACAAAGTGGCCATCATCTATAAGGACAAAACCCTAACCTATGCCCAGTTGGAGGTGGAATGCAACCGCGTCGCCAATGCGCTCCGGGATCTGGGGGTTCAGAAGTACGATCGCGTGGCGATCCTGGCCCACAACACGATCCATCATGTCCTGATCTGGATGGCCTGCTGCAAGATCGGGGCGATTTATCTGGCCATCAATTATCTGCTCCGGGGAAAGGACATTTCCTATTGCATCAATCATTCCGAGAGCAAGGTATTCATTGTTGAAGATGCCCTGTTTGACCTGGTGAAGGACGTCCTCGACGATGTGCCGACGGTGAAGACCTGGATCTGGTCCGACCAGGTGGCGGGACAGCCCCCGGTCAGCGACCGTTTCCTGAATTTCGACGACTGGTGCGGAAAATATCCCACTACGGAGCCGGATACGCTTCTCCACATCGAGGATCCCTGCCAGATGACCTACACCAGCGGCACGGAAGCCCTGCCCAAGGGTGTCATCATCAGCAACCAGGCCCTTATGGCCCAGTATATGGGAACGATCGTGGATGGTCAGTACGATGAAGACGACATCAACATCAACGCCCTGCCTATCTATCACTGCGCCCAACGGGATGTATTTATGAACCCCGTCTTCTGGGTGGGAGGGACGAATGTCCTGATGATGCCCGATATCGGTCAGATCCTGAAGAACATCGCCATTTACAAGGCGACGATGTTCTTTGCCCCCCCCACGGTCTGGATCGGCATGCTCCGTAATCCGGAATTCAGCAAGCAGGATCTGTCCAGCCTCAAGAAAGCTTACTACGGGGCTTCAATCATGCCGTTGGAGATCCTAAAGGAGATGATGGAACGCCTGCCCGGCGTGAAGATATACAACTACTACGGCCAGACGGAACTGGCGCCCTATCACACGATCCTCAAGGCCAAGGACGCCCTTGCCAAGCTTGGTTCTGCGGGATTGGGCGGTCTGAACATGGAGAGCCGCCTCGAAGACGACGCGGGGACACCGATCGGCAAACAGGACATTCCCGGTGAGATCTGCGGGAAGGGCCCCCATGCCCTGATCATGTATTTCAAGGAGCCGGAGAAGACCGATGAGGCCATGAAGGGCGGCTGGTTCCATTCCGGGGACATCGGCGTCATGGATGCGGACCGCTACATCACCGTTGCGGACCGGAAGAAGGATATGATCAAGACGGGTGGCGAAAACGTTCCGACCCGAGAGGTGGAAGATGCGATCTATCTGGATAAGCGGGTCCAGGAAGTGGCGGTCATTGGTCTCCCCGATCCCAAGTGGGTGGAGTTGGTGACAGCCATTGTCGTCCTGAAACCGGGAGAGACGATGACCGATAAGGAGCTCATCGCCCACTGCCGTAACGAACTGGCAACCTTCAAATGCCCAAAGAAGGTTTTCTTTGTGGACGCTCTGCCCAAGACACCGACGGGCAAGATCCTGAAGCGGGAAATGCGGGTTACATTCAAGGACCGCTAAATATTCTGGGGTTCAAACCAAGGATCGTTAGATTCTGGGATTCAAATCATTTCGGGGGGCTGGCTTGTTTTCTATAAACAAAGCCAGCCCCTTGGTTTTACTGCCGCTTTTAGTCACCCCGGCTTTCGCCGGGGTGACGGTGTTTGCGAAATTATTACCGTTCGCATGAGATCATTAGGGATTTATTATGGACGTCCTGCTCGTCAATCCGCGCTTTAACGGCGCTTCGGAAGTATCACCCCTCAGCCTGGAATGCCTGGCAGCGCCTCTCCTTGCAGACGGACTTACCGTATCTATTGTTGATATGGATATCGGTCCCGAGGAGGAAGCCCATGCCCTTTTGATTGGTGCCCTGAAAGGGGGAAAACCCCTGATCATGGGCGTCACCACACTCTCCGGCAGTATCGCCGCTACCCTATCGGCATGCCGGACGGCAAAAAAAATCCATCCCCCCATCAGGACTGTCCTGGGGGGTATCCACGCCACCGTACTTCACGAGGAGATTCTCAGGGAATATGAAGAGGTGGATGTGGTCGTCCGGGGCGAAGGGGAAGAAGCCCTCCGGGAGCTTATGAGGAGTAATTTTGCGATGCCTTCCTTAGAAAAAATCTCCGGAATTAGTTACCGCAGGGATCATCGTATTGTGTGTAATCCTGACCGGCCCCTGCTGAAGGATTTAGGAGACATGCCGCCGCCGGCTTTCCAGCTTCTGGACAACTCTTGCTACCGAACCCGCAGCCTGTCTTCCAGCCGTGGATGTTACCACAACTGTCGTTTCTGTTCGATTCAGAGTCTCTATCAGGGGATAGTCCGTCAGGAAGCACTGGCGAAGATTTTGACGGAGATTCGGGCCTTGCGGTCAGCCGGGGCGAAACGGATCATGTTCACCGATGATAATTTTACCTTCCATCCCCGGCGCGTCCGGGAAATCTGCGGTATGATGATTCAGGAAGGGCTGGCTCAGGGCGCCGAATTCTATGTCCAGGGGCGGATAGACGATTTCTGCCGCCAGCCGGTCATGGCACAGTGGCTGAGCGAGGCGGGATTCAAGGCTGTCTATGTGGGGGCAGAATCGGGGGCTCAAGAAATATTGGACCGCTACGGAAAGGGAATGGCAACGGAAGACCTGAAGCGAGGCGTATCCTACTGCATCGAGCAGAACCTCATGCCCGTAGTCAGCTTCATCCTTTTCGGTCCATGGGACACTGTCGAAACAATGCTGAAAACAATCCGTTTGGCCAAAGAACTCTTCGAAAACGGAGCGGAAATCGCCTATACGGAATGCCTGATCCCTTTCCCGGGAACGCCCGTGCAAGAAGAACTGGAGAAGGATGGCAAGTGGAGGGAATCAGGGGGTGTTTACTATTTTGAATCCTATACGGGAATGGCCATGGACTGGGTTCTTAAGGTGTGTGATCTGGCCCGGGCCATGGCCCGCCTTATCTATGGCGATGATCCTCTCTTTTCCGTCCGCAGGGTCTATTATGAATTTTCTCTGCTGGAATTTTTCATCCAGGGGCAGGCACCGCCGGCATATGGCTCCTGGATTGCCCTTTTACCCATAGCCGGACGGGATGACGCCATGGAGACGAAGAGACGACAGATTGAAAGTGCGATGCGTGACATTTTGTCAATATCATAACAATAATCGAGCTCCTGGGAAAAATCCTTCTCTCGCCGTCCAGTAAAAGTAGTTTGACCATTTAGATCGTTGATTTCTGAAGGGCCTCCGCTGCCCGTTTCAGGAGGAATTCCTGAAAACCCTTGTCATGTTCAATGGAGAATGATTCCTCGAATCCCCGGTCGGCGTTGTCGAGAAAGAAATGTTTGGTCTGTTCCAGGGCGTACTGAGGGGCCTCCATGATTTTTATGGCGATCTCCAAGGCACGATCCAGCAGTTTGCTTTCTTCCACCAGCTCATTTATCAGTCCGATACGATAAGCTTCCACAGCGTCGATAATGCGTCCGGAGAGGCATAATTCCCTTGCCAGCCCGGCGCCAACAATCCACTTGAGGGGTGTAAAGAGGGTAGGGGCGCCGAATTTGATTTCCGGGTGTCCAAATCTGGCCCCATCGGAGCAAATGCGGATGTCGCAGAGCTTGACCAGGTCGAAGCCCCCCGCCAGGGCCGGGCCATTAATGACGGCGATCGTTGGTTTGGGAAAATACCAGATGTCCCGGTGATACTCGGAGGATGTCTGATAGAGTTCATGTAGTAGTCCGGGCTTATTGAATTCGCTGAGGTCGAAACCGGCGGTGAAGGTACTGCCCGCGCCGGTCAGAACGAGAATCCGGACGGCTGGATCATCCTTCCATGACTTCAGGCAGGCCGAGATTTCCCGGCGCATTTGAATGGAAATAGCGTTGCGCTTATCGGGGCGGTTGAGGGTAAGAATGCCGATGCCTGCGTGGGATTGGTCTGTGCGGATCGTCACGTAATCCATAACTTATCTAACCTCCATATTGTTACATAAAAGTAATATTAAATAAAATACGTATAGTTAATTGAATATAAATTACGTGTTACAAACCATTTATCGTTCATTTGTTACAAACTATACTTGATTTGATAGTCAGTGTCAAAATAAGTC
>JAPLJZ010000181.1 GCA_026388335.1 Deltaproteobacteria bacterium | reverse complement strand
TTGGATGTTCAATGGTATCGAGAACTTCTCCTCTTTCCATTAGCAGGACAACTTGTTCAAAACAAACACCTCTTGTGCTTTTCAGCAATTCATTTTTTTTATTATCCCAGCGGAATATATTCATGTGTCTAAATTACGACAATGTGTGCCTTATGTCAATATTTTTTGGGCTTAACGTTGAGTTGAGCGAAATCCCGGCGGGCCGGCATGCTTGCATGCCAAGGCCGACGGGATTTCGCTCAAACGAAGAAATCAGCCGGAGCGTAGCGATCGGCTGGATTGACCGTGTTATGTGACATTTAGAATACCTTTGCATTTCGGAAAATTTGAACATCCCCAAAATTGCTTGCCAGCATTTTGACCATTTTTTGCTTCTCTCAGCACCATGGGGCTACCACACTTTGGACAAGTATTTTCCTTCTTCTTTTCGCTTACGATATGGTTGACATGTTTTACATACTCCCTGTTGGTTTTAAATGAGCGCGTCAACATGCCGGCACTGATTTTGTTTAAGATTGCGTCAACCTCTGCTTCAGAGAGTACAAGCTGTCTTTTTGATTTGATATATCGAACATAACCACTGCCATATGTAACATTTTCCGGCATTTCTGTTTTGAAAGTACTATCTCCGACAAAAACAACCAACGGATGAACCTGCTGATCAGTCAGCTCAAGCAGGGATTCAAGAGTTTTTACGTGTTTGTAATTTTGGTGCAGAGGATTTTGGAAATTATTTGAATGCTTGTATATTTTTTGAGTCCATGTCTTCTGATTGGGGCTACCAAAAATCCACCCTTTCATATTTTTTGTTTCAACAACAAATATGCCATATTTTGAAACGATGATATGATCAATCTGAGTCGTTCCGTCTTCGGTTGGTAATGTCACATTCTTGATGAGATGATACACATGTTTATCTAATAGTATCCTTGCAAAGACGTTTACAATGAATTCTCCCATCACCCCTTTGAACCAGGCAGATTTCAGTATAATTACTAAAATAATGATTGGAATCAAATATAATAACTTGCCTACAACTTGATTTATAACCGGAGATAAATCCATCCTAAATTCTCACCTTTCCCACATAACATGGTGATCAGCCAGAGGCCGGTTTATGGCCGATTGGCTGCATCACATCGTTAGGTTCGGTCACTCACTGGCAAACATTGAAAATTTCTCCGAAAGCTATTTGTTTTAGCGACCGCGGTTCTCGATGATTACGTCAGGATCGCGAACGAGAGGTTGTGCTGTTCCTCCAGGCTGCACACACTTGAATTGCAACTCCGTTGAGCCGAGCTGCCCTGGACTTGCCGGTATAGTCGTGTCGCGCAGTGTCATGACTTCAAGTCCCTTCTTGTTGCAGAAGGCGTTGGCTTCGCGATAGACCGATGCCTTATTACTGTACGACACACCAACTCCCGGTGAACCATCCTTCTTGCCAATCATGTATGAATCTTGGGACATTGGAATGACACCAGTGCTCATGCAGCCAGTGAGCATCACGGCTGTTATTGTGAAGATCAATGGGTAGTTATGATTCATTTTCATCTCCTTTAGTTGGGTTGTATTACTTTTATCGCCTAGCAAGTTAATATACGGAACGGATCTTTTTCCCACTATTTCGATGGACTATATTATTTCATTATCAAACAAGTAACGGCAATTAAGAGTTCTAAATATCTCTATTTTCGTATTCGATCCGTAATATCATGATAAGAGGAATCCATATATCCTCAGAAGTTGATTAAGAGGAAGAAAATGAACTCCTCCCAGCCTCTTACAAAGTTTGATTTCAAAGAATCTTGACATCCATATCATAATCGTTGAGAAAATTACATCGTTGATTAATGGTCGAAGTCATGCCTGCATGCGATAAAGGTGGATTTACTTAGGAGGAAGTACACGTCAACCGGACGAACCTTTTTTTACTGACGTTTCCCGGAAAGGATTCGTTATGTTTGGCACGCTCGGCTCGCGAGGTTGGCCTACAATCAACGATCCGGTGCGGCGACGGGTTCTTTGCCATGGTAGAACGATTGTTATGGGCGATTCTGAGAAACCGGTTAGAAAAAGGTTGGAAATGGATTTATAGGCAAGGGAAAAGGGGTCAGAATATCTTATAAACCCCTGATATTTTTGGTGGGCGATCCGGGACTCGAACCCGGGGCCTTTGGCTTCGGAGGCCAACGCTCTATCCATCTGAGCTAATCGCCCATCTAATGATTTCGGCTAACAGGGCCGTGTCTTTTACATTATTTAAGATCGTTGTCAATTGCTTATTCGGGGAGATTATTTATACTCCGGATTACTGTTCAGAGGAATTACCGTCTTGCCTTTTGGAGGTATCGTCTTTCCCGAGATAATAATTGATCCAGGACGAGGTTTGATAAAGATCCCAGTTGCATGGCGGGATGATGTCTTTTCCCAGCTGTTCTTCCTCCCCGTGTTTCTTTAATCGGGCATAGGCCCGGACATAAACGCACTGTCTCTTTTCGGGATAAACCTCACACCACCCCTGGAAACTGCCGCCGCAGGCGCCGTTGCGCTGGTTTTTCGGGCATTGCGACATTGGGCAGAGGTAGGCCACATCGATGAGGGCGCAATCCCCGCAGTCTCTACAGTCAAAAAGGGCGACCTTGGTTAAGTGTTCCAGCTTGTGAAAGAGACCTTCCATCTTTGTTCCTTGCACTTTACTGCAAAGTCCCTTCATGACGCCGTAGAGATTCTTTCCCGGCTCATACATCAGTTGATGGAAGAAGCGCGAAAAACCGTACGAGCATTCGACTTTGGCATCGAGCGGCCAATCCTGTCGCCGGGTCGGCGTCTCCCGGTTAAGGCCCGTGTCCGGATTGTGTTCAAAGTAATAAAAACCGCGGTCAATAGGATAATCAAAGTACCGGATCAGGCTGGTCCATTGGGATGTGAGCGTTTCCCCCTGCCGGATAATCTCTTCCACCTGTTCATATTTAATATTGTGACCGCCGATATGAACCCCGTCGTATCCCATTCCTTTCAGGATGGCATACAGCCTGGCAGCGCGCAGGATTCTGGCTTTCTCTCCCTTGTCCGGATCGTTTCTCTCCCGGTCAATGTCCGCGAGGAGTTTATCCGTAACGACGGAGCCTGGCAGGTCATTGTGGTTCATCATTTTGGCCGCACCAAACGGAAGGATATAAATGTTCCCCACCAATGGAATATTGAAATCATTTCGTTTCATGAAGAGCAACACTTCATGAAATTTTCGGGCGTCGTATCCCAGTTGCGTAACGATGAATTGCGCGCCGGCGTCGATCTTTTTTTTCAGTTTGTAGTACTGGACCATCTGTTCCGCTTCGCTCGCCTTGAAGGGAGAAACAACCGCTCCGGCGAAGAAATCGCCGGGCTGGTGACGGATGACGCCTTTGATTCCCGGATACTCAAGCCCCCGATTCATGTCCGATATCAATTGGAGTATATGAGTCGGATCCAGATCAAAGACCGGGGCGGGTCTTCCCTGATAACCCGATACCGGGTAATCGCCGCTCATTACCAGGAGGTTTCGGACCCCCGCCCGATCCAAGGCGTAAAGCTGGCTTTCGATAGCATTGCGGTTCTTGTCTTTGCAGGTAAAGTGGACGAGAGGTTCGATGCCCAGATGTACAATTTCGCTGCCCATGAAATCGGCCGACATGGCCGGGGTTCCGCCCGGGTTATCCGTAAGGGTCAGGGCCTGGATGATTCCCCCGGAAGCCGCCTGCCTGGCGAGGGTCATGGCCTTTTCCTGCGCCGCTTCTTTCGCGCCCCTTCCCGGCACCAGTTCCCAGGTGACCGGGAATACGGAGGGATTCAATAAAGCCTCTTTAAGACGATTTTCCTGCATCGTTATCCTCAGTTTTAGTTTCTGATATTTGGGCGTTGAAAATCGCATTTACGAAATAGCTTGTCAACTATTTTTGGTGGTAAGGCGTAAGACGTGAAGTGTGAAGCACAAACGTTGCCCATCGCCCATAACCCATAACCTTTTCTTGCAGTTGATGTGGAAATTTGTTAGTTGCAAAACATGCGTCCGGTAAAGAAAAATCTAATACGGAAATTAACACATGGTCTGGCGATTCTTGTTATTGCATTATGGTCTTCTCAAGGATTTGCCGAGACGCAAATTCTGAATATCAGGCATTGGGCTGCTCCGGATCATACCCGCGTCGTTATTGATACCAGTGAGGAAGCGCAGTACACCGTCGAGAAGAAAGACATGATGGTGAGTATCAAGATCACTGACGCCCGATACGTGAAAGCCGCACCGAGAACCATCACCATCAGAAAACCAGGCATTGAACGGATAACGCTCACAACCCCTTCGGAAGGAGTTGAGAAGGTTGATCTGTATCTGACCGCGCATACGGAAACCAGGGTCTTTCGAGTAAAAAAGATTGAAGAGAAGCCGGACAGAATTGTGATCGACATTATTCTCCCGGAGGTCGAAAAAAAGGAGCAGGAGGACCGGGAGCGGGTCAAGGTCCAGACTAAGGATAAAATCGTCGTGATCGATCCCGGTCATGGCGGTGAAGATCCGGGCGCCGTGGGCCAGCACAGGACATATGAGAAGAAAGTTGTTCTGGAGATCAGCAAAAAGGTCAGGGACAAACTGAATGCCTTGGAAGGTTACCATGCCTTCCTGACCAGGGAAGGAGATTACTATGTATCCTTTAAAAAACGATTAAAGATAGCCCGGGAATATGGAGCGGATCTTTTTCTCAGTATCCATGCCGACGCCGCCCGGAGCCGACAGGCTTCAGGTACATCTGTCTATAGCCTTTCTCTGCGCAGTGCGAGTAGTGAAGCGGCGAAAATATTGGCGAGAAATGAAAACCTTGCCGATATCGTCGGCGGCGCCGGGAACGGAGATGCAACCAGTGACCAATCTGACCCGATCATTCTGAACATGTTTCAAACCAACACCATGAATTCCTCCCGGACCTTCGGCAATGTGCTGCTGATGAATATGACCACCGTGAACCGCATAAAATTCAATTCCGTCCAGGAGGCACCGTTCATGGTCCTGAAGCTTCCGGAGGTGCCGTCGGTTCTCATTGAGACCGCCTATATCTCCAATCCTAAGGAGGAAAAAAAGCTACGGAACCGTCAATTTCAAAACGAGCTTGCGGATGCTATCGTTAAGTCAACGGTCGCTTTCCTGTCATCCTCACCCGTCAAGACGCCGACCGTGGTGACCGCGCAGACACAACCCGGCGTGTCCCGTAAAATAGAGGATACAGCGAAGAAAGAAGATATCTCGAAAAAGGAAGAGATACCTGCGAAGGAGGAGACAGCCAAGAAAAAAGAGCCTGTAGTGGCCGGTGGAAAAACCGTAACCGTCTTCTATATGGTAAAAAGAGGGGAAAGCATTGACAGGATTGCCAGGAGATACCATGTCAACCCAGCCCTGATTTTGAAGATCAACGGCATGAAACCCAAGGATCCGCTCTATGCAAACCGGAAAATAAAGATTCCCCTGAAGAACATTGAGGAAAAGCTGGCGGCTCGGACATCGAAAACCGCTAAGGCGGCGGCAACGGAAAGGCGGGAGATCACAACGACCACCTACGTGGTAAAAAGGGGCGAGAGCCTCGACGGTATTGCCAAGCAGCAAGGGATAAGCCTCGTCGAATTGTTGAAGATCAACCAGATGAAGATGAAGGACACCCTTTATGCGGGAAAGAAGATCAAGATTCCCGCCGCAAGTGGAAATGAGCCGGAGGCGGCGCCAGAGCTGAAAAAGGAGGTCTCGGAAAAGAAGGCTACCACAGATACATTAAAATACCAGGTCAAAAGGGGAGATACCCTGGAAATTATCGCCCGGAAGCATGAAACGACCATAACCGCACTCCTCAAACTGAATAATATGAAACCTCGCGATCCCCTGTACGCAGGCAAGGTCATTAAAATCAGGGAAGGAGAGAAGACCGGCGGATCTGAAAAGACAGCAAAGAAGAAGTCGGAAGGATCAACGCCGCGTACGACGATTTATATCGTAAAAAGAGGAGACAGCCTTGACGCCATTGCCCGGAAGCACAAGACGACGATAAGCGCCTTGAAGGACCTCAATCAAGGCAAGCGCCTGGCCCCTCTTTATGTAGATCAGCGGCTGAAGATACCTGCGACCTCAAAGATGTAAAAAGAATTATCCCAAGAAAATAAAATACTTAGAGGTGCATTAGCAGATGAAGATATTTGACGGATGTGAGGGCTTCCTCTGGCGACATTATCAGGAAAACAATTGCAACGCCTATCTCATTGACGGAGATAAGCGGATCTTGATTGATCCGGGACATGAACATCTCGTCCAGCATGTCCTGGATGGTATGGAAAGTGCCGGCGTCGGCGTGGAAGACGTGGATGTCGTTATTGCCACTCATGGCCATCCCGATCACCTGGAAGGGGTGAGAAAATTCGGCAAGCCGACCCTGTTTGCCATGGATCAGGATGAATATGCGTTCATCTGCAAACTTGCCGGCCATTACTTTCGCATTCCCGAACCGGACTTCTTCCTGACGGCAGGGTATCTTACCATCGGCTCGGAGTTGTTTCAGGTGTTCAAGACGCCGGGGCATACCCCTGCCTCCATCTGTCTGTACTGGCCGGCAAAGAAGGCTTTATTTGCCGGCGACGTTGTCTTCAACCAGGGGATTGGACGAACGGACCTGCCAGGCGGGGATGGAGAGATGCTCAAGCAGAGCATCGAAAAGCTCTCCGAACTGGATGTGGAATTTCTGCTCACCGGTCATGGGGAACCCGTTATCGGGAAAGAGGCCGTCCGGGCCAATTTCAAGGTCGTCAGGGAGCAGTGGTTTCCTTACCTGACCAGATAAAGCTTATTACGGAATTGCCCCCGGGCGTTATCAAGGCAGGCGTTCCAGGCCGGACTGAGGTTCAGGTTCGGTATCACGGATGTACCGCTGATCCCCTGGGCATGAAGGACGTCGAGGGCGTCCCGGGTTGCCTCGTCCCGGTGCCGGAGCATCTCATCGTGAAAATCATCAACGAGACGCTGAAAGGGTGCAGAATCGATGCTCAGAATCTCATCCATCATTTGAAAAATCTTCTGATTGTCCGCCTCCGGTTCCACATGGGCAAGACATTCCTCTCTCAGCAAGGGCGCCGCTTCGGGGAAGGTGCCCCGTTCCTGTTCCATGTTTTCCTTTAGATCCCGAATGGTTAAGATTCCGTCGCTATATCGCTGAAACCAGCCCCTGACCCTGCTCTTCACTTCCTTGGTGCGGATTGCCTTTTTCTCTTCTTCTGTCAGGGTTAGATTCTTCGTTCTTTCCATGATGAGGTCTAAGGTGCTTTTAATCTCTGCCATGTTTTTCTCCTTCCCGCATTGTCCGGGCGCATCTATACCAAAAAGTATGGCGTCTGTCAAAGGCCATGAAAAGCCTTGCATTCTCTCATTGAGGCAGGTATTCCATGACCGTTGATCATATAAAAGAGGAGATCCGATTGTGACTGGTTTGCATCGCTCAGAAATCAAGCTGCTTGACAGATTGCATGACCTTTTCAAAGAAGTTTCCGAAGGCAGGTATGACCGGGAACAGGCAAAGGAGCTCTCCGATCTGACCATTGAGGACAAATATCCTGAATGGTTGACGGAAATGGCGGAATCTTTCAGTATGATGATGATCAAGGTGGAAACGAGGGAGTTTCATCTTGATCAGGTCATTGAAGACTTGCGGCAGGCCAAGCTGTCCCTTGAGGACTACTCAAGATCCCTGGAACAGAAAGTTGATCAACGGACCTGCGAGCTGCGCCAGAAGAACGAACTGCTGGCGACGGAAATTCAGGAGCGCCTCATGGTGGAAAAGGCCCTGCAAAAGGCCAACCACGAACTGGAGCGCCTCTCGAAAACTGATGGCCTGACCCATGCGGCCAACCGTCGTTTCTTCGATGAATGGCTAGCAAAGATGTGGGCAATCCACACCGCTAACCAGGCGCCCCTCGGATTGATCATTTGTGATGTGGACTTCTTCAAACTCTATAACGACACCTACGGTCATCAGCAGGGAGATGAGTGTTTAAAGGCCGTAGTGGCGGCCATCCGCCAGGATGTGCACCACCATGACGACCTTGTGGCCCGCTATGGGGGGGAAGAATTCGCAGTTGTCGTTCCCCGGGTTGCCGGTAAGGATATAGTCTTTTTAGCGGAAAAAATGCGATCACATATCGAAGCACTTGAAATCGTTCATGAAAGATCGACAGTCGGGGCATTAGTGACGGTCAGTTTCGGCGCCGCCACCGTTGTTCCCAGTCCGGATGCCGACCCGTCCCTGCTCATCAAAGCAGCGGACGCAGCCCTTTATGAGGCCAAGGCCCGGGGACGAAACAGGGTGGTCTGGAAAGAGGATGTCCCATAAAATGCTCATTAGGGGCTTATTGTAATGACAAAAGCCTTTTGTGTGATATTGTCATTTGTACCGGCTGCGTCGTTATTATCCCTGACGAAGACTGTGAAGTTATATGACCTTGCCGCACCTGCTCCCAAGGCTTTTGAAAATTGAAATGTGGTTGCCTGCCCCCAAGAACCTTCAGCCAATCCCTGACAATTAACATTCACGACATTAGGAAGCACTGTAAATCCGGGGAGATCTGTGGCAAGGACTCCCGTTGCGGTCTGTAAACACCACCGGTAATTTCCACCAGCACCGTATGGTATCCCCCCGTCAGCATAGACAGTGGCTCCATAGCTGGTCGTAACATTTCCCGATGGGAGTTCGTTATTGACAATCCTCAATTGAGCCCCTTGGCAGCCTATTTTTGTTCTCAATTCGTAAAGGGTTATCCATTTGGTAATATCGTCGTATGCCTGTGGGTTATTGATTAATAGGGCAGCAGGGTAGTTGGGGCAGTTTGCGGCAGTAGTGCAGTCGTCTATATTGGGTGTGTCCGCATCATATACCCTAACGCAAGTTTGTCCGGCCGGACATATACCCCCGGCGAAGATTCCCGTTTGAAGATTGAAATTTTCTGCGCCGCTTGCCAAAATTAATGCCACATTCTGAATGTTTGTTGCGGCCGTACATGCAGCATCACGGCAGATTGTGTAGGTTGTGGTTCTCCTTCCACATATGGCATCAGAAGTAAAAGCTGGAATCGCAATAAGGTTCGGATCCACAATGTAGTAAAGAGGTTTTGTCCATGCATCATTCTGGTTTTTGACATTAAGAGGAAATTCTGCAATAGTAGGAAGACGCCTGTTTGATGAGGCAAAGCTGATAACAGACTCTAAATCAGAATTTACAATGTCCCTCGTATCAATTATCTTCGCCCTTTTTGTCATGGGACCGATCATTCCCGCGCCGATTCCGATAAGCAGCCCGACAATGACCATAACGATGGCCAACTCGATAAGGGTAAATCCCTTTTTATTTCGGAATATTTGATTCATGGGAAACTTTCCAGATTACCGATCAAAATCACTTCGGTAATGACAGATTTCGAACATACCTTCTATCTTTAAAGAATAATAAAGTCAAATAAATAAGGGTTCGTGGGGACAGGGCAACAGGTGGGGGGAGCAAGCACAAAAAGAGGGGAGGCCGATGCTTCCCCTCTTTTTGTTCGTTAACACAAAATCACAGGTTTCAGAGCCCAAATGCCAAAGGGTTTACAGTTTGAACAACACCGTAAAAACTCCTGTCGTAGCAGCCGTATAATCAGTTACACCTCTGATACTGCCGGTGGCGGCATTGCCGTCGTCATACTGCTGGTCAAAAGCCTTGGCGATATCGTAGGGAACGTTCGACATTTGGACCCAATGCTGCAGAAGCGCCGTACCAAGCGGTGCGTTGTAGTATGATACGGCAATGGCGCCGCCATAGGGATGGGTTGGGTTCGTAAATCCGCTCCCAGTGATGAAGCCGGCCTGCCTCAGTTCCGACCAGAGATCACACTGTTCCGTACCTGTCGCCGTACAGGCGAAGTTTGCCGCTGTAGTCGCGGCACCGACTGCGATCAGGCCATTTGCGTTACCGTTTGTAACGGCGGGGTTTGTAAATTTTGTAGTCGCCGCGGAATCATCACCCGGGTAGACGCCGTAGCGGTCATAATATGAGTAGATCGCGGCAGCGATTTCCTTTTGTGCGCTGTATGTACGCTTGATCTTTGCATTGGCGATCATCTCCTGTCCTTTGATGATCCCCCCGAGCAGTAATCCGATAATAACCAACACGATGGCCAGTTCGACAAGGGTGAAACCTGCCTGATTCTTCTTTTTTGTTAATATCATTGTTATCCTCCTCACATTAATCTGTTGACTGTAATGTAAGTCATGCATAGATAAATCGTCAAGAGTAAAAGAATTTTACACCTTCCGGGTCTTGGGCAGGATGACTTCAAAAGTGACGCCGGGAGTGTCAGGCAGGATGCGGATATCACCCCCCATCGCGTGGGCGATATTCTGTGACTGATAAAGACCGATCCCAAGTCCGCTCGTCTTCGTGGAATAGAAGGGTTCAAACAGCCGGTTCCTGTCCCCGGTAAAGTCGCCTGTATCGGAAATGATAATTTTTAGTTGGTTTTCCAGGTCTTCGATGTCGAGGCGGCAGGTTATATTGGGTTCCTGAAGAGACTTGTCGTAGATATTTTTCAGCAGGTTATCGAAAATGGAGATGACCATGTATTCTTCGGCGATAACGGATGCCTGCCCGTTTATCCTACAGGAAAGTTTGTAATGTTTGGTCAGATTCTCCAGCAGGGATTTGATGTCGATGGTGTTTGCGGGGGAACGCCTGTCATCGGTTTCGCTTTGCATTCCCAATAAACCGATGATTTTTGCCCCGCTCCTGGAAATGACGGGCAGCGTTTCTTTGAGATTGTCGATGAAGCGATCTTTCTTGTCGGGGGTTTCGAGATGATGGACGTTGTATGAAAGGGATCCGATAAACTGGGCGAGGTTCTTCACATCGTGAAGGAGAAAGGTCTGGAGTTTTGAGAATTTATAGAATGCCTCGTGGATGACTTTAATATGGATCAGGATATTCATTTCTATGAGCACGGAGAGAATCTCGAGTACAACCGTGTTGATAAAAACATGTTCTCCCTTTGAATGGCTGGGCACGATACCGATGGTGATCTGGTAATCTTCTCTGCGAATGGTTTTTTCTACTTGCAGCACAGAAGGGGGGGACGATCTTGCGAGCTTCGTATTCAAGTAGCTGATATTATAATAATAACCATTGATGTTCAGTTTTCTGAGCAGGTTCAAAGAATTGGGCAGGAACTGGTGGATATCATATCCTGATTTTCCGTTCAGCTCGATCATTTCAATGATCGTCTTCATTGCACGTTTTGACAGAAAGCGCAGGTAGATGAGGACGCCGATAATGACGAGACCAGTCAGAATGAAGAAGGGATAGATGAGTTCAATCTTCATGCGTTCTTTTCAGGCCGAACTTATTGATGAAGTAATACAGGCTTTCCCTTTTTACACCCAGTATCTTTGCCGCCTGGTTGATATTAAAATTTGTATCCTTCAGTACTTTCAGAATAACATGCTTATCCGCTTCATCCCGTAGGGGTTGCAGGCCTTTCCCTACTTCTATATCGAAGGAAATTTTCTTTATCCCCTGCTTCTCAAGTTCATCTTCTGCATTTTTAAAAATGATGGCCCTTTCCAGAGAAAAAAGAATCTTTTCCGTGCTGACGGGTTTCAGCAGATAATCGAAAGCCCCTGATCTGATGGCCTCCAGAGCGACACCTTCCGTTTTCTGGCCTGTGAGGATAATGACCTTGGAGGCGTAATGATTGAGAATAGACGTCAGGACAAGCAAACCCTCTTCCGGGGTGCCCTCGGTAGGAGGGAGGCCAAGATCGAGGATGACCACATCGATGGAATTAGCTTTCAGGAGGTCAATGGCCTCGCTCCGGGTTCCAGCCTCCAAGATGGTGAAATCCTCCTCCAGAGAGAAGCGGATCTGCTTCCGTAAGGCAATGTCGTCTTCTACGAGCAGTAATGTGGGCATGAGTTGTTGGCCATCCATGGTATTTTCACAAAACTGCAAATAACTACTTGAAATGAAAACATTTTGCAATTATAATCTTTCCATAATGCTACACTGGATCAGGGAAGATTTCATCCTGAAATTATTTTCACTTATCCTGGGATACGATATTGATTGATAACCGTGAAAGTTATTAATATTTTAAAAAAAGTCATGCTCGGACTGATTGTGTCAGCCTTTGTGCCCTTCTTGTTGCCCGTATTTGCAGAGACCCTCTGTTTTGAGGAGGCGGGACGGATCTATGGCATTAACCCCTCCCTTCTTCAATCGATTGCCAGGGTTGAGTCAGGGCTCGACGCAAAAGCCATAAACATAAACAAAAACGGATCAACGGATTTGGGACTGATGCAGATCAACTCAGCATGGATTAAGCCTCTGCAACTGAACCGGGACAAGCTTTTGTCCGACCCGTGTTACAACGTGAAGACGGGGGCGAAAATTTTGAAGGGTTGTATTGACAGATGGGATTATACCTGGCAGGCTATCGGATGTTACAATGCTACGAGCAGGAGCAAACGAGTAGGTTATTCCTGGAAAATATACCGGGAGCTGAAAAAAGAGGGCGCAAGAAAGAAGACAATGGCGAAGCAGGAAGAAAAGCCTCCGGGATTAAATACGTCCGGTCAATCCTTGCATTTCAGAGTCAAATCTATGGAAGGACATGAAATCGGCGATAATCAATGAGTCTCATCACAGATCTACTTTCTAAAATCAAGCAGCAGGAACCTGAAAGAGGCGTCCCGCCGCTGCTGAAGAATTCGGTGCAACAGTCGGCTGCCGGGCGGCGAATGAGGAACAGATTCGCAATTCCCATTGTTGTCATTTTAGCCGTTGCCGTGACCGGTGTTGCCGCCATGTTTTTTGTGGATTATTTTGGCCGACCGGCCAAGACGCTCACCCCCCCTCGATTTTTTGCCCCACAAACTGTTACCCCGGCAGAAGTTGCCACCCCGGCAACTTCTGCACAAGCCATTGCCCCGCAATCTGTCCAGCCTCACGATCCCGAGGTTATTTCGTCTCAATCGCAGCCTATCAAAAAAGAGCCGCTACCGAACATTGTGAAAGAGGACTCAGGAAAAGCAGCAGCGGGATCTTCCGTTCGTATAAAGGCCCCCGTGAAAAAGCTGGCCCAGAGGACTGCCCAGAAGACTGCACAGAGTCCCGGTGATGACTTGAAAGAAGTGAAAAGAGAAAAGGCATCCGGTGTCAGTAGCGAGGAGCAGAGAGAAAAAACTGATAAAATTTCCAAACAGGACAAGGACGTGTATCTCTATGCGGCGAGAACGTATGAAAGCAGGAAGGATTACCAGCAGGCCCTGTCAAACTACAAGAAAGTGCTCACCATTGATCCTGCAAATTTTATGGTCATGAACAATATTGCGAGTGCCCTCATACAATTGGGTGCATATGAAGAGGCAATCCGTTATGCCGAGAAAGCCCTGAAAACCCAGAAAGACTATATTTATTCACTAATCAACATGGGTATTGCCTATAGCCAGCTCGGAAGATTCATGGAAGGGGAGGGTTATCTGCAACGGGCGCTCGGAATGGAAAAATCAAACCGGAATGCCCTGTTGAATCTTGGTCTACTGTATGAAAATAGCAAGGCTTATAATAAAGCTCGGGAAATATTCGCCAGGCTTTCCGATACCGGGGATGGCCAGGGTTATCTCGGCCTCGCAAGAATTTCAGAAAAACAGGGAAAGACTTCGGAAGCCGTCGATTATTATAGAGCAGCCATGTCGGTAGAAAAAAGAGAATCTCAAATTTGGAATTTTGCGAATGATCGGATATGGCAGCT
>JAPLJZ010000175.1 GCA_026388335.1 Deltaproteobacteria bacterium | reverse complement strand
GGCAACAAAGGCTGGGATGCCGCCATGGCCGCCATCGAAATGGTCGATCTTTTCAGAAAGATCTAAGAGCGCCCATGCAAGAAAGAAGAAGGGCGCGGGAATTTGCCTTACAGGTCCTGTACGGGATGGACCTCCAAGACCGGAATGTATCTGAGATCCTGGATTTTTTTTGGTCAATTCTGGAAAATCACGAAGATTTGGGGAAGAAACTTCCGCGAGATGAAGGGGCAAAGCAGTTCGCCCTCCATCTCGTGCAGGGAACCTGGGAAAACATCGATCAGATTGACGGCATTATCCGAAACTACTCGGAGCATTGGTCCTTGGAGCGGATGTCGAGGGTGGACAGGAGTATCCTCAGAATGGCCGTGTATGAACTTCTGTTCTGTGAAGACATTCCCCCGAAAGTCTCTCTGAACGAGGCTATCGACCTGGGGAAGTTATACGGATCGGAAAATTCCGGGGCCTTTATCAATGGCATCCTCGACGCACTTTATTTGGATAAACTGGCAAAAAATCCTGCAAAAAATCCTTGACAATGTGTTTTTGTGTGATAGAAGACCGGACACAGCGGTGATTTAAAGGTAAATTGCTCCGCTCTATAAATGTGCTAAAGCACTGATGGTGATTGAATCTAACCCGTGCTTGCGCATGGGTTTTTTTTTGCCGATAACTTAATTCGTGAAAAGGAGATAAAGTATGCAGATTTCTTCGGAAAGTATCAAGATTGGTCATCCGGATGTGGTGGCGGACATCATTGCCGCCAATGTCATCGCGGTAATCCTGGATGAGGAAAAAAAATTGGGTATGGACCTCAGCAACATGCCTCATTGCGGCATCGAGGTATTCCTTGGCAAAGGGATCTGTCTCGTAGGGGGTGAAGTCAGGACCAGGGTTTTCGCAGATATCGATAAAATCGTCCGGGATTCGGTCCTGGATATTGGCTACAACCACGCCGCTGTGGGTCTCAACGGCCACTTAATGGGCGTCCTTAATGCCATTATCCCCCAATCCCCTGACATTAACATCGGTACGAGCATGGAACTGAACAAGAACAAAGAAATAGGCGCCGGAGACCAGGGGATCATGTATGGTTTTGCCTGTGATGAAACACCGGAACTCCTTCCCCTGCCCTATGTCCTGGCGAGCAGACTCATGCGCGCCTTTGAAGACTGCCAAGACCCGATCTTTGCCCCCGACGGCAAGGGACAGGTTTCCATAGATTACGATGAAAAAACCGGCAAGCCAAAACGCCTGGTCAAGGTCCTCATGTCCAATGCCATTGACTACCGCTACGTCGAAGGAAACAAGAACACGGTCAAAGATCGGGCCAAAAAGATTGCCTTTGCATGCCTGGGTGACTGGGTCGACAAGAAGACGGAATTTCTCTTCAACCCGACGGGAGAATGGAACGCCCTCAATTCCTGTAGCGCTGCCGACTCCGGGGTAACGGGGCGCAAACTGGTCGTGCAGTTCTATGGCGGTTATCCGGGCGCACAACTGGGAGGTGGATCGGTCGTAAATAAATCACCGGAAAAGGTCGACTGTTCTGCCGCCTTTGGCGCCCGCTATGTGGCCAAGAATATCGTCGCCGCCGGTCTGGCTTCTAAATGTTCCGTCCAGTTGGCTTACGCCATCGGCATCGCCAAACCTTTTTCGATCTATGTCAACACCTTTGGGACCGGCGTCATTCCGGACGGCAAATTGGAGAAAATCATTGAAGACTGTTTTGACCTGACTCCCGGAGGAATGATCACCCGTTTCGGACTTCTGAATGCCAGTGTCTACAGGGGTATCCCCAAAACGTTGTTCATGGACGGATATAAGTGGGAAAAGACGGATATGGTCAAGCAACTTAAAAAGGCGGCAGCGTAAACAAACAAATCTAATAGCTTATTGCGAAGGGGTTTCGGGCGCCGGGTCAATCCCGGCGGCGTGGCCCCTTTTTTATGTTGTTCTTTATTGAAATCATTCTTCTCCTGTGTTACGGAAAAGAAAAACCATTCCGGGA
Organism: Deltaproteobacteria bacterium; assembly: GCA_026388335.1. GTDB lineage: Bacteria > Desulfobacterota > Syntrophia > Syntrophales > UBA8958 > UBA8958. Next base: position 2,777 of record JAPLJZ010000175.1, on the reverse strand, counting down.
GTAGTCTATGAACGCTAAATACACCCCTCAGCAGATTGAAGAGAAGTGGCAGCGGCACTGGGAAGCAGGCAAGACCTTCTCGGTGAAGGAAGACTCGCAAAAGAAAAAGTACTATCTCCTGGAAATGTTTCCCTATCCTTCCGGGAAAATCCATATCGGACACGTCCGGAATTATACCATCGGCGATGTCGTCGCCCGCTACAAGCGGATGCGAGGATTCAATGTCCTCCATCCCATGGGCTGGGATGCTTTCGGTATGCCGGCGGAAAATGCCGCCATTGCCCACGGTATCCATCCTTCCGTATGGACAAATGAAAATATCGCCCACATGAAAAAACAGCTCAAACGCATGGGGTTCAGTTACGACTGGGACCGGGAGATCTCCACCTGCGAGCCTGAATATTATCGTTGGGAACAGCTTTTTTTCCTATGGATGTACGAGAAAGACCTCGTTTACAAAAAAACTTCCATGGTCAATTGGTGTCCTGACTGCCAGACCGTCCTGGCCAACGAACAGGTAGAGGCAGGACTCTGCTGGCGCTGCTCAAACGAAGTATCCCCAAGAGAACTGGATCAGTGGTTTTTCCGAATCACCGCTTATGTGGAAGAACTGCTGGAGCACTGCGATCGCCTTCCCGGCTGGCCGGACAGAGTCCTCACCATGCAGAAGAACTGGATCGGGAAGAGCCACGGATGCGAGCTCTCCTTTCCCATGGCGGACGGCAAGGGGGACATAAAGGTTTTCACGACCCGCCAGGATACGATTTTCGGCGCCACCTTCATGCTCATCGCCGCCGAGCACCCCTTGGTTATGGAACTGGTCAAAGGGAAAGAACGGGAAGATGAGGTCAGGGAATGGGTTGATAAGATCAAGAAACACGACAAGGTTATGAGGATCTCCGATTATTACGAGAAAGAAGGTATCTTTCTTGATACCTATTGTCTCAATCCGGTCACAAAAAACAAGATGCCCATTTATGCCGCCAATTTTGTCCTCGCTGATTATGGCACCGGCTGCGTCATGGCGGTGCCTACCCATGATCAGCGGGACTTTGAATTCGCGAAGAAATACAATCTACCCTTGATTGTAGTCATTCAGCCGCCCAAAAAGGTCCTGAATGTCCATACTATGACAGAGGCCTATGTAGAAGAAGGCATCCTCGTCAATTCCGGTCCCTTCAATGGCATGGAAAACATGAAGGCCTTGGATAAGATTGCCGAATATCTGGAATCTCTGGGCCGGGGCAAGAAGACTATCCAGTACCGCCTGCGGGACTGGGGAATATCCAGACAGCGATACTGGGGCGCCCCCATTCCCGTAGTTTACTGTGAGAAGTGCGGGGCGCTGCCGGTGCCAGAGCAGGACCTGCCCGTTATTTTACCCAGAGATGTGGAGCTCACCGGTGAAGGCGGATCGCCCCTTGCGAAGCATGAATCCTTTGTAAAAACGTCATGCCCCAATTGTAACGGGCCGGCGCGCAGAGAAACAGACACCATGGATACCTTTGTCGAATCATCATGGTACTTTGACAAATTCTGCTGCGCAGCCTTCAATGATAAACCAGGACTGGACCGAAAGGCGCTTGATTACTGGATGCCCGTGGACCAGTACATCGGCGGCATCGAACATGCCATCCTCCATCTTCTGTATTCAAGGTTTTTCACAAAGGTACTGCGGGATTTCGGAGTCATCGGCGTTGATGAACCTTTTACCAACCTCCTGACCCAGGGCATGGTATGCAAGGAAACGATGAAATGCCGCCAGCATGGTTATCTCTTCCCGGACGAGGCCAAAGAAGGCCGGTGTATCCATTGCCAGGAGGAGGTTGTCATCGGTAAGACGGAAAAAATGTCCAAATCCATCAAGAACGTTGTCGATCCCGATTATCTGATCGAACGCTACGGCGCCGATACCGCCCGGATCTTCTGCCTGTTCGCCTCCCCTCCGGAGAAAGACCTGGAATGGAGTGACCAGGGCGTGGAAGGCTCCTATCGCTTCCTCAACCGAACATGGCGTATCGTCATGGACTATCTCGATGACATCAGGGATATTGCTCCTTTTGACGGTAGCAGTGTTCTCGACGGTGACTTGAAAAACCTGCGGCGAAAAACACATCAGACCATTCGCAAGGTCACCAGAGATATCGATGATCGATTTCATTTCAACACGGCCATCAGCGCCGTCATGGAACTTGTCAATGCCCTTTATCAGGTTCCCCGGCCGGCGAAGGAGGATTTGACCGCCCTGTCGGTCATCAGGGAGACGGTTGACTCCCTGATGTTGCTGTTGGCACCCACGGTCCCCCATTTTTCCGAGGAACTATGGGAAATGATGGGAAACAAGGTCAATACCGCCGATTCACCCTGGCCGGAATATGACCCCACCGTGGCCACGGAAGAGGAAATCACCATCGTCATCCAGATAAATGGCAAGGTGAGGGGCCGGATCTCCGTACCCATCGATGAGGAGGAGGAGTCAATCAAATCGCTGGCGCGAGCCGATGAAAAGATTGTCAAGATGATCGAGGGGAAAACGGTCATCAAAGAGATTTACGTACCCAGAAAATTACTGAATATTGTCGTCAAGGAGGGCTAAGATGAAAAACGGCATTGCAATTCCCCGGATTATGATCCTTCTAACCATACTCCTTATGCTGAGCGGCTGCGGCTACGGTTTCTCACCCGGGGGGGAGTATATAGATCCGGATGTCCGGAAGATCTTCGTCGAACCCTTCGCCAACCGGACTAGCCAAGCCAACCTGGAAGACACCATCCGC
>JAPLJZ010000077.1 GCA_026388335.1 Deltaproteobacteria bacterium | reverse complement strand
CGTGGCCCATGCCATGAAGGAATGGGCCCTCGCGAAAGGGGCGACCCATTTTGCCCACTGGTTCCAGCCTATGACGGGCATTACGGCAGAGAAGCATGATGCGTTCATCGATCCCTTCGGGGTCGGAGAAGTCATCGAACGGTTCTCAGGTAAGCAGCTTGTCCAGGGTGAACCGGATGCATCGAGTTTCCCGAGCGGCGGCATCCGGGCCACCTTCGAAGCCCGGGGCTATACGGCCTGGGATATGTCGTCGCCGGCTTTTATCCGGCGCAACGGCATCTCGACAACCCTGTGTATCCCCACTGCCTTCATCTCCTATACCGGAGAGGCCCTCGACAAGAAGACCCCGCTGCTCAGGTCGAACAAGGCGGTCAGTAATAGCGCCGTGAACATGATGAGGCTGCTCGGCAACAAAGACGTGAAAAGGGTTTACGCCACTCTGGGGCCGGAACAGGAATACTTTCTCATCGATACGGACTATTTCTACAAACGACAGGATCTGGTCCTCGGCGGCCGGACCGTTATCGGGGCACCTCCCGCGAAAGGGCAGGAACTGGAAGACCAATATTTCGGCAGTATCAAGGAGAGAATTTCTTCCTATATGCACGACATGGAAGAGGAACTCTTCAAACTGGGCGTTCCTGCGAAGACCAGGCACAATGAGGTCGCCCCCAGCCAGTTCGAGCTCGCGCCGGTCTTTGAGGAAGCCAACCTGGCCGTTGACCATAACCAGATCGTTATGGACACGATGCAAGCGGTGGCGAAGAAACACAAACTTGCATGCCTGCTCCATGAAAAACCCTTTGCGGGGATCAACGGTTCGGGCAAACACTTAAACTGGTCGCTCTCCGACAACAAAGGGAACAACCTCCTGAACCCAGGTCAAACACCTCATGAAAATATTCAGTTCCTGGTCTTCCTGGTCGCCACCATCCGCGCCGTTTACAAACATGCCGACATTCTGCGCGCTTCCGTCGGCTCGTATGCCAATGACCACCGGCTCGGCGCCAACGAAGCGCCGCCGGCCATCATTTCCGTCTTCCTCGGCGATCAGCTCACCAATATTCTCGATAATATCGAAAGAGGTAAGGTAACCAAGGCTACAGACAACGAGATCATAGACCTCGGCATTTCCTCGCTGCCCATGGTCAGCAAGGACAACACCGACCGGAACCGGACATCGCCCTTTGCCTTCACGGGCAACAAATTTGAATTCCGAACCGTCGGTTCATCCCAATCGATTTCCTTTCCCGCCGCGGTTCTCAACACGATCGTTGCCGAAAGCCTCGATTATCTGGCAGAAAAGATCAATGACCTGTGCGGGAAGAACATCAACATGAACCAATGCGTTTTCACCGTGATCAAAAAAGAACTGAAAGAGATCAAAGCGGTCCTCTACAACGGCGACAACTACGTCCCGGAATGGGAAAAAGAGGCTGCCAAAAGAGGGCTCCCGAATGACAAGACCACGCCGGTCGCCTTGAAGGCCCTGATAACCAAAAAAGCATTGGAGATGTTTGATAAATATCGGGTCCTTTCCAACGTCGAGCTCAAATCACGCTATTTAATCCACCTGGAGCGATACATCAAAGACCTGGAAATTGAGGCTAAATGCTTGGACAACATCTGCTTGAGCCAGGTCATCCCGGCAGCAACTGCCTATCAGAAGGGGCTCTCGAAAGCGATCATCGGCACCCGGGAAGCACTCGGCAAGGCGGCCGATCTTTCCGCCCAACAGGACCTGTTAAAGAGAGTTACCGAGCTGGTGAATAAAATTTATGGCACAGACAAAGACATCCTTGCTAAAATCGCCGCTGCCTCGTCCGTCCACGACGAACAGAAGAAAGCGGAGATGCTCTGCAGCAAAGTCAAACCCAAGATGAATGAGCTTCGGGACTATGTTGATGAGCTGGAAGGTCTGGTAGACGATGAATTATGGCCCCTGCCGAAGTTTTGGGAGATGCTCTTTATTAACTGATCGATGTTGATGTCTGTCCATCCTAAAAAGGTGGACAATTGGTGATGGATGCGTTATTAGGTGGCGGGAAAGGTGAAATCAGACTTAAATGATTTCGCCTTCTCGCCTTCGTGTTTTATTCATGAGTGGCGATTGTAAATCATATAAAAATTGAGGGGTTATTATGTCGCTCTTGCGACAGCAGTCACCAGCTATCCTCGTTCTGGAAGATGGGAGTGTCTTTCCGGGATATGCCTTTGCCGGAGCCGGAGAAGTCTGCGGCGAGGTTGTCTTCAACACCGGCATGACCGGCTACCAGGAGGTCATCACCGACCCTTCCTATAAGGGGCAGATCGTGACTATGACTTATCCCCTCGTCGGCAATTACGGCATCAATCCCGAAGATATGGAATCCGCCGGGATTTATCTGGAAGGATTCATCGTCAAGGAATACCATTCCCGGCCCAGCAACTGGCAATCCCGGCAAACCCTGCAGGCGTTTCTGGAAGCGCACGGGAAATTGGGCGTCGAAGGTCTCGATACCCGGGCGCTGACCCGTCGCCTCCGTCTTGCCGGGGCCATGAAAGGGATTCTATCCACGGAAACAACGGACATCGCCGGGTTGATCGAGAAGATCCGGGCCTATCCCGGGCTCGTCGGCCGTGATCTGGTCAAGGAGGTCGCCTGTCAAGCCCCATATCATTGGCAAGACGGTACCCGGCAAGAGATCACGGCAGGGCTCAAAAACAGCCATAAAATATCGCTCCGCGTCGTCGTCATCGACTGCGGCGTTAAATACAACATCCTCCGCCATCTGGAGGCACGGGGATGTCAGGTCATTGTCCTGCCGGCAACAGCAACAGGAGAGGATATCCTTGCCTGGCGACCCGATGGGGTTCTCTTTTCCAATGGCCCGGGGGATCCGGCGGCCCTCCCCTACCTGGTGGCAGCAGCAGCCTTTGTCCTGGGAAAAGTACCGGTCTTTGGCATCTGCCTGGGGCACCAAATCCTCGGACAAGCCGCCGGGGGGAAAACGGAAAAATTGAAATTCGGCCATCACGGCATCAACCAGCCGGTGAGACAGGAACAGACGGGGAAGATTGAAATTACATCACAAAATCACGGATTTGTCGTCATTCCCGATTCCGTCGCCCGGTGTCGTGAGGCGACCCATGAGAACCTCAATGACGGGACTTCGGAAGGACTTTCCTATCCGGAATTGATGGCTTTCAGCGTTCAATACCACCCGGAAGCGGCCCCAGGTCCTCATGACGCCGCCTATCTCTTTGACCGGTTTGTGGCAATGATGTCACCCGCGGGCGGTCTCGCTCAAGCATATCCTTTAAAAGGAGAAGCGGCATGATCCTGATTATTGATTTCGGTTCCCAGTATAACCAACTTATCGCCCGGCGGGTCCGGGAGCACCATATATATTGCCAGATTGAACCCCCGGATATTCCCCTGCAGACAATCAGAGACATGAAACCAGAGGGGATCATCCTATCCGGCGGCCCGGCCAGTATTTACGAAAAGAACAGCCCCCGTGCCGATGCCGGCATTTTCACACTGGGCATCCCGGTGCTGGGGATCTGTTACGGTCTCCAGTTCATGGTCCATACCCTCGGGGGCGACGTCATCGCCGCTGCAAAACGGGAATACGGGTTTGCCGAGCTGCAAATAATCAGGCAGGAAGGCATATTTACAGATATCGAAAAGACCACGAAATGCTGGATGAGTCACGGCGATACCATTGGCAAACTGCCGAAAGGATTCAAGATCACAGCTTCGACACCTAATACTCCCGTGGCTGCTGCCGAGGATCGGAAGCGGCGATTCTACGGTCTTCAGTTCCATCCGGAAGTCGTCCATACCCCGGAAGGAAAGAAAATCCTGGGCAACTTCCTTTTTGCCGTCTGCCGGTGTCAGGAAAAGTGGACCATGAAATCCTTTGCCCGGGAAGCGATAGACGAAATCCACTCCCAGATCGGCAACGGCAAGGTCATCCTGGGCTTAAGCGGAGGCGTCGATTCCTCTGTCGCCGCCGTCTTGATCCACCGGGCCATGGGAAACCAATTGACCTGTGTATTTGTTGATAACGGTGTCCTCAGGCAGGGGGAAGCGGAAAAGGTTCAGGATGTCTTCCAAAAGCATTTCCACATGAAACTGCGGTTCGTACGGGCCAGGAAGATCTTTTTAGACCGTTTGCGGGGGGTCGAAAATCCGGAGAAGAAGAGAAAGATCATCGGCAGAACCTTCATTGAGATTTTCGAAGAAGAAGCAAAGAAGATTAAGGGTGTTGAGTATTTAGCTCAGGGAACCCTCTACCCGGATATCATTGAATCCCGTTCCACCTTCGGCGGCCCCAGCGCCGTGATCAAGTCCCATCACAACGTCGGCGGCCTTCCGAAAAAGATGAAACTGAAACTTGTGGAACCGCTGAAACACCTGTTCAAGGACGAGGTCCGTCTCCTGGGAAAGGAGCTGGGACTTCCGGAGGAGATGGTCTGGCGCCAGCCCTTCCCTGGTCCGGGATTAGCCATCCGGATTATCGGCGAGGTAACGGAGAAGCGTCTCAATATCCTGAAAAAGGCCGACGTGGTCCTCCTCGATGAGATCAGGGCGGCAAACCTCTACGGAAAACTATGGCAATCTTTCGCGGTACTGCTGCCCATCAAAAGCGTCGGCATCATGGGTGATCAGCGGACCTACGAAAATATCCTGGCCATCCGGGCCGTAACCAGCGATGACGCCATGACGGCGGACTGGGCGAGGATCCCCCATGAGTTGCTGGCAAAAATCTCAAACCGGATCATCAACGAGGTTCGAGGTGTCAACCGCGTCGTTTACGACATCAGTTCCAAACCCCCATCAACCATTGAATGGGAATAACACTAAAATTCAAGACCTGACCCCATAAGATTATGCCCAAGCGAACGGACATCAAAAAGATCCTGATCATCGGCTCCGGACCCATCATTATCAGCCAGGCCTGCGAATTCGATTATTCAGGAACCCAGGCCTGCAAAGCCCTGAAAGAGGAAGGCTATGAGGTCGTCCTCATCAACAGCAATCCGGCGACGATCATGACGGATCCGGAAACGGCGGATCGGACCTACGTGGAACCGATCACACCGGAGGCCGTGGCCAAGATCATCGAAAAGGAGCGTCCTGACGCCCTCCTGCCCACCCTGGGCGGACAGACAGGCCTGAACACCGCCGTGGCCGTGGCGGAAAGTGGTATCCTGGAAAAATATGGTGTCGAGATGATCGGCGCCTCCCTGGAGGTCATTCACAAGGCGGAGGATCGGGAGAAGTTCCGCGCCGCCATGGAGAAAATCGGCCTCCGGGTTCCCCGGAGCGGCTTCGCCCGCAATATGGACGATGTCTTCCGGATCGCCGGGGAAATCGGCTTTCCCATCATTATCCGACCCTCCTTCACGTTGGGGGGCACCGGGAGCGGCGTGGCTTACAACCGGGAGGAATTGGCCGAAATCGCCAAGTCAGGCATTGACGCCAGCATGATTCACGAGATCATGCTGGAAGAATCGGCCCTGGGCTGGAAGGAATACGAACTGGAGGTCATGCGGGACAAGGCGGACAATGTCGTCATCATCTGCTCCATCGAGAACCTTGATCCCATGGGCATTCACACCGGGGAGTCCATCACCGTCGCCCCGGCCCAGACCCTGACGGATCGGGAATACCAGCACATGCGGGACGCCGCCATTGCGATCATGCGGGAAATCGGCGTGGAAACGGGAGGTTCCAATGTCCAGTTCGCCGTCCACCCCGAGACGGGAGAAATGATCGTCATCGAGATGAATCCCCGGGTCTCCCGGTCTTCCGCCCTCGCATCGAAGGCCACCGGCTTCCCCATCGCCAAGATCGCCGCCAAATTGGCCGTAGGATATACCCTCGACGAAATACCCAATGATATTACGAGAGAAACAATGGCCTCCTTCGAACCGACGATTGACTACGTCGTCACCAAGATCCCCCGCTGGACCTTTGAAAAATTCCCGGAAACGGAGGATTTTCTGACGACCTCCATGAAGTCCGTCGGCGAAACCATGGCCATCGGCCGGACCTTCAAGGAATCCCTTCAGAAGGCTATCCGCTCTCTGGAAATCGGCCGCTTCTCACTCCTCGAAAAACTGCCGGAATTCATCCCTAATCCTTGGGAATTCTTTGCGCCAAAGCTGCGCACCCCGAATTCCCTGCGCCTTTTCTATGTGGCCTCAGCCCTTTATCACGGTCTGACGATAGACGATATTTACGGCCTGACAAAAATCGACCCCTGGTTCCTTCACCACATCGAGGAGATCGTGGCGGCAGAAAAGGAGCTCGCTGAGTCCGCCGCCGCAGGGAATCCCTTCGCGACCAGATCTGAGATTCCTGTGCAGGAGCTTGCCAACGGTCAGTCGCGATCAGACAAACCTGGGGATGAAATTATCACGTCCCCAACCGACGCCCCTTCGCCCTCGGCCACTTCCACCGAAGATCTCCTGCGGGCGGCAAAACAGATGGGATTCTCGGACCGGCGTTTAGCCGAAATATGGGGAACGGATGAAGAGACCATTCGCCATCACCGTTTTAAAAAAGGGATTCTGCCGGTCTATAAACTCGTAGACACCTGTGCCGCCGAATTTGAGGCCTATACCCCCTATTACTATTCCACCTATGAATCGGAAGATGAGGCCCGTCCGTCCGTCCGCCCAAAGGTCGTCATCCTGGGCGGGGGCCCCAACCGGATCGGCCAGGGCATCGAATTTGACTACTGCTGCGTCCACGCCTCCTTCGCCCTGCGGGAAGAGGGCATCGAGAGCATTATGATCAACTCGAATCCGGAGACCGTGAGCACCGATTACGATACCTCGGACAAGCTCTTTTTTGAACCCCTGACCCTGGAGGATGTCCTTCATATTCTCGACAGAGAAAAACCCCTCGGGGTCATCGTCCAGTTCGGCGGGCAAACCCCCCTTAATCTCGCCAAGGGGCTGGAAGCGTCAGGGGCAAAGATTCTGGGCACCTCACCGGACGCTATCGACCGGGCAGAAGACCGGAAACGCTTTCAGGAAATAGTCGATCTGCTGGACCTCAAACAACCTGTCAATGACACGGCCATGAACACGGAAGAGGCCGTCCGGGCCGCCACAAAAATCGGCTACCCTGTAGTCGTCCGCCCATCCTACGTCTTGGGCGGTCGGTCCATGGAGATCGTCTATGACGAAAAGACCCTCCGGTCGTTCATGGAACGTGCCCTCCTCGTCTCCCCGGGCCACCCCATTCTCATCGATCAGTTTTTGGAGGACGCCATCGAAGTGGACGTGGACGCCCTGAGCGACGGCCATGAAACCGTCGTGTGCGGCGTCATGGAACATATCGAAGCGGCGGGTATCCATTCGGGAGACAGCGCCTGCATCCTGCCCCCCATGACCTTATCGCCGGAAATGATCGCCCTCATTGAAAAGCAAACGAAGAAGATAGCCGCCGAACTGGGCGTGGTGGGTCTCATGAATATCCAGTATGCGATCAAGGACGGCAATCTCTTTATCCTTGAGGTTAATCCCCGTGCCTCCCGAACTGTTCCCTTTGTCAGTAAGGCGATCGGCGTTCCCATTGCCAAGCTGGCAACAAAGGTGATATTGGGAAAATCCTTGCAAGAGCTGGGCTTTACGAAAACTATCTGGCCAAAGCATATCGCCGTCAAAGAAGCTGTCTTCCCATTTAATCGTTTCCCCAATGTCGATGTCCTGCTCGGACCGGAGATGAAATCTACTGGGGAGGTCATGGGTATCGACGCCTCTTTCGGCATGGCCTATGCCAAATCCCAAATCGCCGCCGGATTCAAGCTTCCCCTGGCGGGGCAAGTATATATCAGTGTCCACGATATTCATAAGGAAAGGACCGTCCCCATCGCCCGGGCTTTCCAGGACATGGGATTTCAACTCGTCGGCACCAGGGGCACCGCTGCCTTCCTCAATAATTACGGAGTTACGATCAAAGCCATCAATAAACTTTCGGAGGGCCGTCCCCACGTCCTCGACTACATCAAGAACGGGGATATCCAGTTGATGATCAATACCAGCGTAGGGCGAAAATCTTCCTACGACGGTTACAATATCCGGCGGGGTGCCCTGATCTATAACGTGCCTTACACCACCACCCTCGCCGGGGCCAAGGCCCTGAGCGAAGCCATTGCCGCCCTGAAAAAACAGGACTGGCAAGTGGCGGCCCTTCAGGATTACTATAAAGACAGTGAGGGGTTAACGGTTAACAGGGAATGATTTTGCTCGGGGAAAGTTGCCCCCATTCACAATTCACGACACGATTATGGATCAACGCCAATGAGAAATGATGATTATTTGGATACAGGCAGACCCCGGGAGGAATGCGGCGTTTTTGCCGTCTATGGGCATCCGGAAGCGGCCCGACTGACCTTTTTTGGTCTCTTCGCCCTTCAGCACCGAGGGCAGGAAAGCGCGGGGATCGTTTCGGCGGATGGTTGCGATATCTGGTCCCACAAAGCGATGGGGCTCGTCTCCGAGGTTTTCCGGGAAGATAATCTGGCCAAACTCAAAGGCCATCTGGCCATCGGTCATGTCCGTTACTCGACAACCGGGTCATCGGTGCTCGCAAACGCTCAGCCCTTCATCGCCCATCACGGCGAGGAATATTACGCCATCGGTCACAACGGAAACCTGACCAATACCCAGTATCTGCGCTCGACCCTGGAGGCGCGGGGCTCCATTTTCCAATCCACCATGGACACCGAGGTCATCGTCCATCTCATGGCCGCCCATTTACGGAATGGATTCGAGGAGGCTCTCATCAGCGCCCTGTCTCAAATCGAAGGGGCCTACAGCCTCGTCATGATGACCCGCAACCGGATCATCGCGGCCCGTGATCCACGGGGTTTCAGGCCGCTATGCCTGGGGCAGATCAACGGCGGCTGGGTGGTCGCATCTGAAAGCTGCGCCTTTGACCTCGTGGGGGCGACCTACATCCGGGACATCAAGCCCGGCGAAATCGTGATCATCGATGATACCGGCGTCCGCAGCCTTACCCCCTTTCCGGAAATCAAACACGCCCACTGTATCTTCGAGTTGATCTACTTCGCCCGGCCGGACAGTCAGATCTTCGGCCAGAACGTATATCTCTGCCGGAAGCGCCTGGGCCATCGTCTGGCAAAGGAGTACCAGCCTGACGTCGATCTGGTCATGCCTTTCCCCGATTCCGGCAATTACGCCGCCCTGGGTTATGCCGAGGAGAGCGGTCTTCCCTTTGAGATGGGAATGATCAGGAATCATTATGTAGGCAGGACCTTTATTCAACCTACCCAACCGGTTCGTGATTTCGGCGTCCGGGTTAAGCTCAATCCGGTCCGGCCTCTCCTGGAGGGTAAAAGGGTCCTCATCGTGGAAGATTCCATCATCCGCGGCACCACCAGCCGTAACCGCGTTCGTAACCTGAGGGACAACGGGGTTAAAGAAATCCACATGGTCATCAGTTGTCCCCCCACCCGTCATCCCTGCCCCTACGGCATCGATTTCTCCGCGAAAGGAGAGCTGATTGCCGCTCAGAAAGGGGAAGTGGACACAATCGGCAAATTCATCGGCCTCGACTCCCTGTATTACCTCTCCCTGGAAGGAATGGTGGAAGCAACGAGAATAAATCATGAATCGTTCTGCCTGGCCTGCTACACAGGCCGGTATCCCCTGCCCCCAACCGAAACGATGGGGAAGCACTGTTTCGAACCTTGACGGGCTTTTTAGATTGCCCTTTCCTCCTTTTAATCGTCATGGTAGCAAGTTGAATAATTTGGTTAACGCTTCTTCCCTGAAAAGTGATCACATCCAACCACAGTGGTCAGTTTTCATTGACAGACAAGAATGATTTCCCTATACTTTCTCCCCGTAAAAGCAAGTCCTTATCAAAGAGGAGCTTTTATTTCGCCCGGATAAACTTTGAGGTTCTCTCGTGAAAGTATCGAGTATCGTCATACCCGTCGAGCCATTGTCCCTTAACGACACAATCAGCACGGCCCTCTCTCTTATGCATTCGAGAAATGTGGACATCGTTCCCGTTTTTGATCCGCAAAAAGGTCCCGTCGGAGCCGTGACCCTGAAGGATCTGCTATCGGCTATGCACAGCGGTATACCCATGACCGGAACACTTGAGGACCGTCTCACCGACCGTGCGGCACGCCTGTCACCGGATGAAGAGGTCGCGGAAATTCCCGAACCTGCCATCCCGGCTCTTGTGTCGGACAATGGTGGTAAGTTCATCGGGGTTGTCTCCCTGGAAGGCTATGCCGCTGCGCTTCAAGTCGCGATTAAGGAATTCCGCGAGCAGGTTTCCTCGATCATGAACTCCGTGGAAAGCGGGATCATTGCCATTAATGAGAGCGGAACCGTCGTCGCGGCCAACAGCATGGCGGAGGATCTATTCGGCATCAGAGCTTCCGGATTCATGGGTCGCAACATTCTGGAGGTGATTCCCAACACGCGGCTCATGGATGTCATGAAGTCGGTGAAGCCCCTGATCGGGCAGAAGTTCGAGGGGCAGAACGTGTCCCTCATGGTCAATTATGCGCCCGTTATCCGGGACGGCAGGGTCGTAGGTGCCGTAAGCGTCTTCCAGGATATCTCCCGTTTAGAAAAGATCTCCCATGAGTTGGGCGTCGTCAAGGGCCTGAACCGCGAGCTCGGCGCAATCATTCATTCTTCATACGATGGTATCTGGATCACCGACGGCGAAGGGCTCGTCCTCGACGTCAACGAAGCCTACGAACGGATCACCGGAATCCCGGCCAAGGAGGTCGTCGGCCGTACGATGCAGGAGCTCGTGAATGAGGGCTACTATGACCAGTCCGTAACACTTGTCGTCATGAAGGAGCTGAAGAGTGTCACCATCAACCAGACCGTCAAGGGGAAGAAGCAGATTCTCGTCACGGGAAACCCCATATTCGATGAAAACGGCAAGCTCTTCCGCGTCGTCACCAATGTCCGTGACGTCACGGATCTGGTTAATCTGCAGGACCAGCTGCATCAGGAGAAGGAACAGTCCATCAAGTACAAGACCGAGCTGAACCACCTGCGCGCCATACAGATTATGGATTCGGACATTATCTTCCGAAGTGTGCAGATGCGACAAATTATTGATTTGGCAAGGAAAGTAGCCGATGTAGACTCCACCGTTCTCATCACCGGTGATTCCGGCACCGGCAAGGAATTGATCGCCAAACTGATCCACAGGCAGGGAAAGGGCGACACAAGCCCTTTTATCAATATCAATTGTGCCGCCATCCCGGAACATCTTCTGGAATCGGAACTCTTCGGCTATGAAAGCGGGGCGTTTACAGGCGCAAAGAAGGAAGGAAAGCTCGGGCTGTTCGAACTCGCCAACTCGGGGACACTTTTTCTCGACGAGATCGGAGAACTACCGCTGTCCCTGCAGGTCAAATTGCTCCGGGCCATTCAGGAGCGGGAAGTCTACCGCGTGGGGGGCACGAAAGCCATCCCCATCGATGTCCGGATTGTGGCCGCCACCAATAAAGATCTAAAAAAGATGGTCAATGACCGGCAGTTCCGGGACGATCTGTATTACCGGTTGATGGTGGTCCCTATTCATGTTCCCCCTCTCCGGGAACGGAGAGAAGATATCCCGCTCCTGATCAAGCACTTTGTCGATGAATTCAACAGCCACTTCGGTTACACCAAGACCATATCGCTCCAGGTCCTCGACAAGCTTGTAAACTACACCTGGCTGGGCAATGTCAGGGAACTGAGGAATGTCGTCGAGCGGATGATCGTCATGTCGCAAGGAGACGAAATCACCTTGAATGATCTGCCCGGGTTCATCTATGTCCGGCAGCCTCTCCATCGGCACGGCGCCCGGCTGAAGGAAGCCGTCATCGAAACGGAAACCTATCTTCTGACGGAAACGTACAAGGAGTGCAGATCATGGCAAAAGGTGGCGGAAATTCTGGGTGTCGACCGTGCCACCATCTTTCGCAAAGCATCAAAATACCATCTGCTGAATCAATAGTCGCAACGCTGCGACTATTGCATTATTGCGATATTGAATGATTACATAGTATTACAATGACCATCCCCGGTTCTTTGTGCAGTACTGCAACATAAGGAACATCGACATCGACGGTGTCCCAGCCTCCCCCGTAAAACAAATCTGAATGATTAAGATATCTTGAGCAAGCGGCAAGGACGTCCTCATTGACTTGGCACGTTTGATGAAGAGGGCACGTACCGTAATTTCATTGTTTTCACTGTCCCTCGTTATCTCTAATATCGATACGGTTGGGGGGTAACTCGCAAGGAAAGCAGTGCGTGTCACCAATATAATAAACAGAGGAGGTATTGCAATGAGTTGGTCAGGTCCGGTCTACAAACGTCAGTATGGTCAAGTACAACCCTTCATTCCGTTGGGTCCCTTCCAGTTACGCCTGCCTTTTATTCATTATCGTTTTGAAATTGCAGATTACATACAAGGTTTAATCATGTGTGCCGTCTGCCTGGGTATCATCCCGATTTTGCAGGAATACCTCGGGATGCCCTTTGAAGTTGCCATAACAATCGTTATTTTAAATGGTTTTTTCTATTTATGGCATTCCCATCTCGGCGACCCGGTTGTACCGGGCTGGATCACACCGGCAATCCCGCTGCTCCTGCTGTGGCTGAAGACATTCCCGGAAGGCGTGCCCCGCATGCATGCCCTGATTGCCTTTGAATTAGAACTGGGGCTTGTCTCATTATTTTTTGGTGCGTCGGGCCTTGCCAAACGTTTCGTGGACATCGTTCCCGACGCGCTGAAAGCGGGCATTCTGCTTGGCGCCGGGATTGCCGCCGTCCGGCTCGTATTTGAAAAGGGAGGGCGTTTTGATCTCTATCCATGGACGATCACCATTGCCCTCGGTTCGGTGTTCTATATTCTGTTTTCCAACCACTTCAAAACACTCCGTTCGAAACATCCGTTTTTCAAACATCTCTCCGATCTGGGACTCCTGCCATCGCTGCTCCTGGCCATTGTCCTCGCGCCCCTGGTCGGCGAACTCCCCTGGCCCAAGATAGAATGGGGATTTACCATTCCACAGTTTGGCGTTTTATTTACACAGTGGACGCCTTTCTCCGACCGTATCGGCTGGCCGTCACTCAGTCTCTATCTAAGCGCCGCGCCTCTGGTTTTCGCGACATACATCGTGCTTTTCGGTGAATTGATCCAGGCGGAAGCCCTCGTTGACGAAGCGCGGGAATTCCGCCATGGAGACGAGAATGTCCATTTCGACGCTAACCGCAACAACATGATTGTGGGTATTAGAAACATCGGTATGTCCATGCTGGGTCCGGACCTCTCGATGTGCGGACCGATGTGGGCAGCCATGCAGGTTGTGGAATGTGAACGTTATAAACATGGTCCGCAGGCAATGGACAGCCTGATCGGCGGTGTCGCCTCTTTCCGACTGGGAACTTTCACTGCCTATTTCTTATCTCCCATCGTTACCCTCGTGAAACCTGTTCTGCCTATTGCCCTGTCACTGACCATGCTGGTGCAGGGATTTGTCGCCGTGCGCGTCGGCATTTTGAAAGCAAGGACATTTAATGATCTTGGGGTGGCCGGGTGTGTCGGCGCTGTGTTGATCTCACGGGGCGCCGGTTATGCCTTTGCCGTCGGTATCGTGCTCTGCCTGCTCGTCTACGGCAAGGATTTCTTCCGCAATTGGAATAAATACGACAAGGCAAAGGACCCCGTATTCAACAAGTGTATCGCCCCGGAACCGGATGATGAAAAGCATTTGCCAAATCAGTAAGTTGACTTAAAGAAAGAGTACCGCAGCAAGAATGCGGAACGCCGGGTTGAAAAAGTTAAACAAATATTTCTATCAGTAAGAAGAAATTTAGCGGAGGTAAATATTATGCCATTGAAAACACCAGAACAGTACGAAGAGAGTTTACGTAAGATGAACTTCAAGGTCTACCTGATGGGCGAAGAGGTGAAGAATGTCGTCGACCACCCCATCATCCGTCCCTCGATGAACTCTGTCAAGATGACCTACACGCTCGCGCAGGATCCGCAGCATGCGGAGCTGATGACGGCCACTTCCTCCCTGACGGGCAAGAAGATCAACCGTTTCTGCCACCTGCACCAGAGCCCCGAGGACCTGGTGAAAAAGGTGAAGATGCAGCGTTTGATGGGCCAGAAGACGGCGGCCTGCTTCCAGCGCTGTGTGGGCATGGACGCCATCAACGCCATGGACAGCACGACCTTCGAGATGGACAAGAAGCTCGGCACCGAGTACCATAAGCGCTTCCGGAGCTTTCTGCTGAAGATGCAGGAGGAGGACTGGACGGTCGACGGCGCCATGACGGACGTCAAAGGCGACCGCGGGCTCACCCCCGGCAAGCAGGCCGATCCGGATCTGTTCTGCCGCATCGTGGAAAGGCGCGAGGACGGCATCGTCGTGCGGGGCTGCAAGGCCCACCAGACGGGCGCCGTCAACTCCCACTGGGTCCTCGTCATGCCCACCCTCACGATGTCAAAAGAAGATGCCGACTTCGCCCTGTCCTTCGTGGCGCCGGCCGACGCCGAGGGCATCTTCTATATCTTAGGCCGCCAGTCCTGTGACACCCGCAAACTCGAGGGTGGCCAGTTCGACATGGGTAACAAGGAGTTCGGCGGGCACGAGGCCATGATGATTTTCGATAATCTCTTCGTGCCCTGGGAAAACGTCTTCATGTGCGGCGAGTACGAGTTCAGCGGCGCCTTGGTGGAGCGTTTCGCCGGGTATCATCGTCAGAGCTACGGCGGCTGCAAGGTGGGCGTGGGCGACGTGCTGATCGGCGCGGCGGCATTGGCCGCCGACTACAACGGCGCGAACAAGGCCTCCCATGTGAAGGACAAGCTCATCGAGATGATGCACTTAAACGAGACCCTTTACGCATGCGGGATTGCCTGTTCGGCCGAGGGACACAAGACGGCCTCCGGGAACTACCTCATTGACCTGCTGCTGGCCAACGTCTGCAAGCAGAATGTCACCCGGTTCCCCTATGAAATCGCCCGGCTTGCCGAGGACATTGCCGGTGGACTCATGGTCACCATGCCCTCCGAGAAGGATCTGAGGAACCCGGTTACAGGCAAATACATCGAAAAGTATCTGCAAGGCATTCCATCAGTTCCCACGGAACACCGCATGCGGATTTTACGCCTTATCGAGAACATCACGCTAGGAACGGCGGCCGTGGGCTATCGTACCGAGTCGATGCACGGCGCCGGCTCTCCCCAGGCGCAGCGGATCATGATCTCGCGCCAGGGCAACCTCGAACAGAAGAAAGCACTCGCAAAGAAGATCGCCGGTATCCCCGCATAAGGGGGCCGCTCCTTCCTCCGGAAGGAAACGGCATGCCGGTGCAACGACGGCGGTTCGGGCCCCCTCGACCTCGCTTTTCAAGCGGGACCGGACAGGGGGTCCGGACTAATTAATAAAAATAAATAACTTCCGGAAAACGAAAAAGCGATGAAGACGGAGCAGTTGGAAAAGGATATCCATGCAGTCCTCGACAGACAGGTCAGGCCTGTGCTGAAAGCACACAAGGGTGACATCGAGCTCACGGGAATCGAGGAGGGCGGCATTGTCCGTCTTCGGCTCCTGGGAGCCTGCGCCGCCTGCATGGGTGCGGAGCAGACCGTCAGTGACATCATCGTGGCCAGCATCCGCGAATCCTGCCCCTGGGTCAGTGACGTTCGCGTCGGCACGAGAGTCAGCGATGATCTCGTCCGGGAAGCCCTGCGATTTCTCAAGAGGCCCCGGGGTTAAGGTCGATGACGGTGGGCATCCAGTTCTGCGGGGGCTGCAATCCCCGGATCGACCGGGGGCAGATTGCCCTTGAACTACAGAAAGCGCTCGTCGACATGGGCTTTGACGTTGTCTTCAACAGTCCCGATGCCGATTTCATGGTTTTTCTGAGCGGATGCCTGTCGGGCTGTGCCTTCAAGTACAATCCCAAGGACCCGCCTTATGTTACGGTGGCGGCGGCCACTGTTGATGGCGCGGAAGTGCCCGCGAAGAGGATCGTCCCGGAAGTGTTGATGAAAGTGAGGAAATACTATGAACGACTGGAAACAGAAATACGCAAAGAAGATCATGAGCGCCGAGACGGCGCTGAAACAGGTTAAGGATGGCGACCGTATCGTCGTAGGCCATGCCTGCGGCGAACCGCCCACGCTGGTGGATGCCCTGGTGGCAAGAGCCCCGGAACTCAAAAACGTTGAGATCGTACATATGGTGGCCATGGGACCCGCCAAGTACGCCCAGCCCGGCATGGAGGGGAGTTTCCGGCACAATTCACTCTTCGTCGGGGCCGCGACCCGCAAGGCCGTCTCCGAGGGGCGCGCCCTTCATACACCCTGTTTTTTCTCCGAGATTCCCCGTCTCTTCAGCTGGCGAATCCTGCCCGTTGACGTGACCCTGATGCAGGTCACGCCGCCCGATGCCGAGGGCTATTGCAGCCTCGGGGTCTCCGTGGATTATACGCTCGCAGCGTCCGGCGCCGACCGGGTAACCATCGCCCAGATGAACAAATTCATGCCCCGCACCCTGGGTGCGAAAATCCACCTCGACGAAATCGATTGCATCGTTGAGAAGGACGAGCCCCTCATCGAGCTCAAGCCGCCCGTCATCGGCGATCTTGAGAGAGCCATCGGCGAGAACGTGGCGAAACTTATTGAAGATGGTTCAACGCTCCAACTGGGCATCGGCGCCATTCCCGATGCCGTGCTCCTGTTCCTGAAAGATAAGAAGGACCTGGGTATTCACAGCGAGATGTTCTCCGACGGTATTGTGGCATTGGCGGAGGCGGGTGTCGTCACAAACCGGAAGAAAACGATCAACACCGGAAAATATGTTGTGACCTTTCTCATGGGCACACGCAAGCTCTACGATTTTGTCGACAACAACCCCGATGTCATGATGCGGCCTGTCGACTATACAAATGATCCCTTCATCATCGGTCAGCACGAGAAGATGATTTCCATCAACTCCGCCCTGCAGGTCGATATGATGGGGCAGGTCAACGCCGAGATGATCGGCCGCAACCAGTTTAGCGGCGTCGGCGGGCAGGTCGATTTTGTCCGCGGGGCAAGCCGCTCCGTCGGCGGGAAATCCATCATCGCACTGCCTTCCACAGCAGCCGGCGGGAAGGTTTCACGCATTGCCGGTGCACTTGACCCGGGTGCCGCTGTGACCACCTCGCGAAACGACGTCCACTTCATCGTCACCGAATACGGGGCGGCAGATCTGCGGGGCAAAAGTATTCGCGAGCGTGCCAAGGCTCTCATCGCCATCGCCCATCCCAACTTCCGGGAGTCGCTCACGGCCCAGGCCAAAGAGCAGGGAATGCTGTAACAGAGACCTCTCTCTATCTTTTGTCTGGAATCAGGTAGGATCAATCCGCCACGGTCGGAAGGATCGTGGCGGATTGATCCTATTGCTGTTTCTTTAAGGATGTGTTAAAAAATATTAAACTATTCCATACTCTCTGCGATCCTTGAAACCGGATCCCCGAACCTGGCAAGGAGGAGTTGAGCATGTCCATACTGAAATTCCTGCACGATGCCTTTGCTTCCACCAAGGAACCGTACGACCGCTACGTGGGACGTCACACCCAGAGATTCTGCGCGAACGCGGCCCGTCGTGCAAAGACCAAGGAGCAGAAGCGAATATGGTTTTCCTCGGCCATATCGGCAGACGAGGTCATCGCCACACTGGCCGGTCTGGAAAAGAGGCGATCGCTGGGAGCCCTTGCAGACTGGCAGCTCCGTCCCGGGGTGGACAGTAAGAGTTACCTGAAGGCATTGCGGACATATCTCTCGGGCCTGCTTCTTCTCTACGGGACCTGCAAAGAGGAACTCCTCGCAAGATTCGGGATGACAGAGCTTGAATTCTTGCAGGCCTGGCAGTCGGTGTTCGAATATGATGAGGAAGATAAGGCGGTTTTTGATAATGACCTCGTGCCGGCTTTCCGTGACAGGGGCATTGACGGACTTGTAAGCGCCGTGGGCGAGTTGATCAGGGATGCACTCTTCCTGCCGGAAACCCCCTTCGGAAAGGAGGCGTGCACCTCTCTGCAGGATCTCATGATCAGCGATCTGGCGGCCCTCAAGCGACATCTTGAAAAGCGAAAAGAAAATCCTGCTGAAGGGAACCGCAAATAGTTAAACCATGTTCGAAATAGATTCCGAAGCTGCGGCGTTCATCAGGGATCGCTGCCAGGGTGCCGTGACGATCGTCCTGGACTTCCAGCCTATGATGGGCGGCGGGTGAAAATGTCCAGCCGCGCGGGACGTGGCGGGAAGTTATGTGCCCCGGTTGCTCACCGGCGCACCGTTGGACGACTCCGATCATTACCTCTTGTCGCACGCCGGAGATATAAAGCTGTTCTATCCAGCAAAGCTTCGTCCGAAGCCCGATGCGGACCGCATCCGTATCCGGTTGAGAAGTTTCCTGTTTATGAAATGGCTCGAGCTTGCGGGAGCCCGCGCTATCGTTTCGGCTCCCGCCGAACACCCCATGCCTGAAAATACCCCGGTTTCTCCTTTCCAAAAAGAGGAATGATTCGCGTCACCGATCTCCGGCTTCTTATCGTGTTCCTTTCCTCCACGGCAGGTCAACCTTAAACGCTTATTTATGAACATGACACCGACAATCAAATATCTTTTCATTGCTTTCTTCAGGCTTGGATTGACGGCCTTCGGCGGTCCCGCAATGGTGGCGCATATCAGAGAACTTGCCACCCGCAGGAATCAATGGCTTGATGAAAATGATTTTAAAAACGGTGTTGCCCTTTGCCAGTCCATACCAGGAGCCACAGCCATGCAGGCAGCAGCTTATGTAGGATTCAGGGTTCGAGGAATATCCGGAGCATTGGCTGCCTATTTAGGTTTCGGATTACCGGCCTTTATTTTGATGTTGATTCTCGCGGTCTTATATACCAGATTCAACGGCCTCCCAAAGTTTATCTCCCTTTTCAACGGCCTTCAGGTGATCGTGGTTGCAATCATTATTAATGCAGCATACTCCTTTGGCAGAAACGTCGCAAATAATTGCAGGAGCGTGATGATTGCTCTTATGTCCGCCATGTTGTTGTGGTTGGGTATAAGCCCTTTTATGGTTATTATTGTAGCCGGCGGTCTTGGTGCGGCCATTCATAGGGTATCCACCTCAAGTACCTCCGTCTATTACGATAAAGAAGAAATACGGTGGAATGCCAAGCAAATCATTGGTCTCTTGGTCACTTTTCTTGTCTGCTTTACCGGGCTCTATTTCCTAAGCGCTATCCTCTTTAATCTGGCGGCTGTTATGCTCAAAATAGACCTCTTCGCCTTCGGAGGAGGGTTTGCATCTCTTCCGCTCATGCTTCACGAAATTGTTATTAACAGTGGCTGGCTGAATAGTAAGACCTTTATGGACGGGATAGCCCTCGGTCAGATAACACCCGGCCCCATTGTTATTACGGCAACCTTTGTGGGCTATCTGGTTTATGGGATCACCGGTGCGCTTGTGGCAACAATCGCTATATTTACGCCTTCATTCTTTATGGTGATCACCGTCGCGCCGTTTTTTGATCGGCTGAAAAATTCGATATATTCTATGAAAGCTATAGATGGGATCTTCGCCTCCTTCGTAGGACTACTCTTATATGTCTGCATCAAATTCACGATGGTCATTCCATGGGACATTGTAAGGATTCTTATGGGATTTGTAGCATTAATCGCTTTGCTTCGCAAAGTAGATATCCTATATATAGTGCCAATTGGGGCCGTTATTTCTGTATTCGTTTTGTAACTATGATTTCAATAGTTCTTCAAATTAGTTAAATTGTCCGCTCCTTTTCTCTCAAGGGGCGACGCTGTAAAGGATCAGACCCGCGGCCCTTTCTTCACAGAGCAGCCCTTCCTGGATCAATTCGATGAGATGGACATAGGTTTCATTCAGGGCAAGGAACTGATCGAACTCGGGTAAATCTACCCCGAAAATGTCCTGAGAAACCACAAAGGCCGTCTTTACCCCCCTTTGCACGGATTCGTAAGTAAGTCGTTTCCTGATCCGGTGATGATCACATATCGCTTCGATTCTCCCTTTGAGATTACTGAACGGCTGTCCATGGGCCGGATAAACCTTTTCTACGGACAGAGTTTCCATCAGGGACAGCGAATCGAGATAGCTGCGCAGGGGACGAAACTCCGGGGCAAACAAATTGGGACTGAGATTGGGGGTGATCTCCGGCAAGACATGATCGCCGGACAACAGGATGCGCTCCTGAGGAAAATAGAATGACACATGGTCGTGGGTATGTCCGGGCGTCGGGATCACCTGCATCTCTTTTCCCCCGACGATAATCCTATGTTCGGGGAGGTAAAATTCATCGATGGTGAAAGAGCTGCCCGCTTTCTTGAAGGTCAGAAACAATCCGGAGATAAAATCAATCGCCTTTCCCGGAAGCCCATGAATCAGGCAAAAGTCTCTGATCCGATCTATAAACAGAAACTCCTCGTCGTCCCTCCTCAGGATAAAAGGCCGGCTCTGCTCGGACATGTGGATTCTGGCGCCGGAGATATTCTGAAGCCGGCCGGCCATCCCGCAATGATCAATGTGATAGTGGGTGATGAAGATCCGCTTGATGTCGCCGATGGTTTTACCGATCCCCTGCAGGGATTCTTCGAGACGGACAAATGTCTCGGGAGTGTTGAGTCCGGTGTCGAGCAGCGTGATCCCGTCGTTGTCAACGGCAACGAAGGCATGGACGTGCATCAGCCGAAACGGCATGGGCAGGGTGAGCATATAAAGATTGTCCGTAATTTCTTCCAGCATGACCATCCCTCTCAATTTTTCTCCCAAGGGTAACTTAACCCACTATCCATATTTTTGGGTCCATCATAACTACCCCTTCGCCCTTTCAGGGAGAGGGTTGAGGTGAGGGTTCTCACACGGTAGGAGTACGGCATCCTGTGCCCTTACCGTCGTAACCCTTCATGATAAATCCTGGACACTCGTTGTATTATTTCGCTTTCCAAATTCTTCCAGTAAAGTCCTGCAGCCGCCGACTTGGATTGTCAAGCCGCCTGATTGCCTCTGGTAGGATTCCTCAACAGCCGGGCATATGACATAATTTCTGCCGTCGGGATAAGCCTGGCGAAACACGCGCAAAGGTTCGGGGTCAAAATAGTCGGGATTTATTTTGCACTCTATAGCATGCACCTGCTTTCCCGGTCCGGCAACAACGAAATCAACCTCCCGGCCGGATTTATCCCGCCAGTAGAATAGGCCGTTTCCCCCTGTGGAAACTCGCAATGTATCCAGCACCAGGTGTTCCCAGAGCAGCCCCCTGTCATCTTCGCGAATACGATCCCATCCGCGGGCAAAAGCGACAAACCCCGTATCAAATGCATATACCCGGGGCCGTTTGATAATTTCCCGCCGCCCCCCTCCATGAAAGGGTTGGACGGGGTAAAGGGCGCATGAAACCGCCATTGCCTCAAGATGTGCCTTAACCGTCGGTCGGCTCAGGTCACATTCACGAGACAGGGAAGAATAATCGACCAACCCGCTGCTTTGTCGCAACATCAGGCGAAGGAGGTTCAGAAAACCCGTTCTTTCCCGAATCCCGAAGAGTTCCTGGATATCGCGGGCATAAAAGCTATCCAACCATTCAGCATAAAAATCACCATCCATATCGTCAGCCAGAAGACACTCCGGCAGTCCCCCATGTAAAAGCCGTTTGTCAAGGTCATTCACCCCAAAGACATGCTGTGATTCCGTGTACAGAACAGGCGGGAAAAAGAGGACCACCTTGCGTCCCGTAAGCGTATCCCGGAATTTTCGGCCTGCGGCAAGGGTGGATGAGCCGGTCGCCAGAATTCGTAGCTGGGAAAATTCGTCTGCGGCAATCTTCAGCGTCTGCGAAGGGTCAGGCAGACGATGGATCTCGTCGAATATGACAACGGCACCTTCGGGAAAATGGCGAAAAAAAAGCTCGGGGTCTTCGACCTTGCGCAAGGTCGATGGCAGATCGCAGTTTAAATAACTGGAACCCGACAACATCCGGGCGAGCGTTGTCTTCCCTACGCGGCGCACACCTGCCAGCCAGATGATGGACCTTTTTTGCCATGCCGATGTCAGCTTCTCAATCCAAAATGGTCGTTCAATCATGGAAGTCTATTTACCAAATGGACGACCATTTGTAAAGTACATTTCTACTTAATGACAACATCTTTGGGCGGAAAGGGGTAACGATCCCCCGGTGGTTGTGATAATCCAAAATTGACCACCCTGAGCCGAACACTTCCTGCTAAGGTGGTTGGTAACTTACCGACCATTTGCGGAGGAGGCGCAAATATTCCGGGAAGCTTTTCGATGCAAAATATTCATTGACAAGCAAAATTGTACCCCCTATACTTCGATCGCTCAAAAGCAATGTTTTATCCAACTGTTCTGTGAGGTAAAGGCATATATGCAGCACTCTCTCTCGCAGGGACAGGGTTATCCTCAGTTGGGACGTTACTATTATTTGGATTGTGTCGGGAACATCGGGCTTTTATTTATTCCGTTTGGAGACTATCAATGGGGGGTTGCAATTGATACAAATAAAGCGGAGCAGGGACTTCTGTTGAATGTGGTTTTACCCACAATCATCAGTGCTTTTGAGAAAGTCGTCATACCATAAAGAATTGCGGAGGTGGCAATGGGAGAGAGACTGGTACGCATCTTCGAGATCGTTACGGAACAGGCTGGAGTGAAGGGACGGCTGGCGCTCGCAAGCAATACGGGAATATCCATGACTCAGGCTGCCGAAATGGAGGACACGGAAGAGCTTGTGAATAAGTTCAAATATGCGGCAAGCGATGTCTATGAAGCTCATCATAAAGAGACAAGCTCCTAATTGTACCGGTAAATAAGGATATTTGAATGAAGGAATTAAAGCTGGTTGTGGACAATGAATATGATTATACGATAACGCCCTCGGATAAATCAGGACCAAAGGAAGAGATGCAGGGATGGCCGCTGGTGGGTTTGTCAATAGGCAGTTTTCTACAGTTCATTGCGATGGATCAGCAGACCTGCATCTTGAAAGTCTATCGCAACACCTACGAACAAGGAGCTTTTTGTTTTGTTCAGGGCACCCTCTATAATGCAACATTCGGCGATCTCGAAGGAGAGGAAGCCGCGCTGGAGATGGTTGCATGGGAGAATGTGCGACTTAATATCAAGTACATGCTCAACACCAGCGATATTCCTAAAAAGATTGAAATGGGGCTGATGTTGCTGTTGATGGAAAGTTCGAGGCGTCGGGATGAGGCGGGCGTTGATGATCGAGTGGAAGTACGGGAGGAAATGCTTGAACGCAAGGAGGTGGATTTCGGAAGCACCACGACTATTTTTGAGGATGCCGTGGCCAAGCCTGTGGCGCCTGACAGCAATGAGGCGAAACTCAACGGCTGCATGGAACAGTTAAAGAGAGACATGGGAGACGCCCTTATGGGCGCAGGTATTATCAACATGAACACCGGGGTGGTAGCGGCAAGCTACCATTCGTCACCTTCATCTCTTTCATCTCTCGATATGTTCCATTCGTTGACCGGTTATATCAAAAAGGCGTTTGATGGGGATTCCGTTGACGCTCTCGGGAGGTATTATATCCTTGATCTATCAAACGGCCAGACGATCGCCTCCGTTCTTTTCGGCGACTATCAGTGCGCAATTGTATTTGACAATGGAAAGGTGGCGCTCGGCCTTTTCCTGAGTGTGATCGTTCCCAAGATCATCAGAATTTTTGAAGATGCGATTAACGCGGGTTAGCGTCCGGAAGTGTTGATCTGGGGAGAAGAGCTTTCAGGTGCCTTCGATCCATCAAAAGCATGAACTGTTGAATTGTAAAAGGTTTTCTTGATGTACTTTTTTTCTTGCAGGAAGAAGGGATGGATGGGAGGCGGAGAGATCAAAGGTAATGGCCTTGGGATATCTTCGATAGTTTAACAACATGCGCAAAAAGGAGGAGCAATGAATATTCAGAAGCTTAATTACTGTATGGAAATGGTGGAGAGGGACGTAGGGGATGGTTTTCTTGCATCAAGTATTGTTTCGATGGCGGATGCGCAGACGATCATTGCAACCGCAAAGTCTTCGGCCAAGACGGCGACCCTGTTCTCCCAGGTGACACTAAATCTTCAGAAATCTCTTTCAGAAGGGGAAGGTTATCCTCAACTGGGGCGGTATTATTTTCTGGATTTGGCTGGGAACAAGGGGATTCTATTCATTCCGCTTGGGGACTATCAATGGGGAGTTGCGATTGATACAAAAAAAGCGAAGCTGGGACTTCTATTGAATGTGATCTTACCCAAAATGTTGGATGCATTTGAAGATGCGGTCGTCTCATCATAAAGTCCATGGAGGGGACAATGGGAAAGAAACTGGTACGTATATTCGAGATCGTTACGGAAGAGGCTGGAGTGAAGGGGCGGCTGGCGCTCGCAACCAAGACGGGGATATCCATGGCTAAGGCTGCGGAGATGAGTGATACGGAAGAGCTGATCAGTAAGTTGAAAACTGCGGCGAATGAAATACTGGATACGAGCATATAGATATCTCCTATAATACGAGAACCTATGTTTTGATTGCCATTCCTTCAACCCTGCCTGTTCGCGCAACGTGGATGAGGGCAGGGTTGATGGTACCGGGTGTTATGCAAGAGCACCTGCAAAACATTGAGAAGTGGTGCATCTCAGCCCTCTCAAAAGGAGCCGGAGGATAACGAGGGTGTAATGAATCTAATACTGGGGCAGAAGCAATTAGACAGGATACATGACGCCCTGACAGAGAACCTGATTGGAATAGGCGTACAAAGCGCCATGCTGATCGATACGGCCGGCAATATCATTGTCAGTGTCGACAATGGAAATGGCGTGCGCGATGTCTATTCGTTAGCGGCTCTGGCAGCCGCCAACTTTGGTGCTATGAGCAGCATGGCAAAAATCGTGGGAGAAGATGAATTTTCTCTCCTGTTTCATAAAGGAGAGAAAGAGAGTATCTACTTCAGCAAGATCAATGACGATTTTCTTCTGATCAACATCTTCGGCAATCAGGTATCTCTGGGTTTTCTCAGGCTGAAGGCGGCAAAGGTGATAGAAGATTTGACCGCCGTCCTGGTCACAGCATAGCCCTTGTCCATGAAGAGGCCGGTGGATCAAAACGGATAAAGGCGTCCCCGGAAAGGAGGAGAAGAATATAATTGGCTTTTATTAATCTGAAGGACAAACTCATCCAGGCAAAAATCGTCTACTACGGCCCCGGAAGAGGGGGCAAGACGACCAATCTTGAGTACATATATAACAAGTGCAGTCAGCAGATCAACTCCGAGATGGTCACCGTCAAAACCCAAGGCGACCGCACGCTTTTTTTTGATTTTTTCCCTTTTGATATGGGCAAGATCAAGGAATATGATGTCAAGATTCAGCTTTACACCGTTCCGGGTCAAGTAAAGTACAACTCAACAAGGCGTCTGGTGCTCAAAGGGGTCGACGGCGTCGTGTTTGTGGCGGACTCAGCGGTGGAGAGACGCAACAAGAATATGATATCTCTTAAAAACCTCGAGGAGAATCTTGCTCTCTATCACAAGAATATCTTTAATATACCGCTGGTCATACAATACAACAAGAGGGATCTTGCAAAACAGGGCCTTCCCATACTGGATATTGAAACCATGGAGATGGATCTCAACGAACAACTCAAGGCGCCCTCTTTTGAAGCCAGCGCCCTGGAGGGAAACAATATCCTTTCAACTTTGAAGAAAATCATATCCGCAACGATGTCTTCCCTTGAGAAGGAACTGACATGGGAGCATGAAAAATGGAAGTGAATAAGGAATCATCATTTGTTCGTGAGGTAGAGAACCGTCTCAATGTCCTATTCGGTGAAGATGTAAAAAATCCTGATCAAAAAGACAAACAGCCGAAAATGCACGAAAGCCTGAAAGATATCGCGGCGGATGCGAATGTCTCGGGCGGGGGGCCTCTGGACAAGATGGAGGATCTCGATATCGACGGCGTCCCGGATAAGCCCAAAGGGTCTCCATTTATTCAAGAAATAGAGCAACGGCTCAATCTTCTTTTCGGGGAGGATGCCGAGCCTGCAGGCGCCGAAGCAGTGCCGGAGGAACACGAAAGCCTGAAAGGGATTATGCCTGAAATAGACACTCCGGCGGCCAAGGAGGAGAAAGGCAAGCGTTTTGATCGGATCTATGGTGAAATGGCCACCTCCACATCGATATTGTATTCTCCACTCAAGGATCTGAAAAGCATCGTTTTGTCCATCGAGTGGGAAATCAACGATTCGATCATGATAAAGTTCGACGAAGAGCTGAACCGATTGCATGATCTTTTGGCCGACGATCGCATGACTCCGGGATTTCTGCGGATTCTTCGTTTTCTCGGGCGTTACGTGCGTGTGAGAGGTTCCGCAGCCGATGCCGGTTCCATCAATCTGCTCCTGTCGGTATACGACGACCTTGAGAGCGTCGTGTTATCAAGAGATTTAACGGTGGAGAAAAGGCAGGCCTTGCTGCTTGAAGACATCAGGAAATACCGGTATTGGGTTGATAAGGTCGATCTTGCTGTGCAGAAAGACGAACCACAACTGGCCGCAGAGGAAGTGCAGAAACCTGTCGAGCCGGAAAAGCAGGCGGCTTACTGGGCTGAGGAGGGAGAGGGTGACTATGTGATAGCCGAACCCATTATCCTGTCGAAAAAACAGTCCGTAATGGAAGCGGCGGTTCCGCAGGCAGAGAGGGGAAACGAGGAAGCCGTCCCGGCGGTCAGCGGTGAAATGACACCGCATGAGGCTTTCGATATCGCACTGGAAGAGATCAAGAAGACCATCCACGCAGAATTCAGCGCCCTGAGGGCAGAATTGAAGATGTGGAGGCAAGGCCAATAGTATGGCATGAAGGTCAGTAAGTACCGGCTGATGGATATAATGACCAGGAAACAAACGTGCGGGAGTGCGGAGCAGATGATATGATTGTGTTTTGTGAGGAATGCGGTGAAAGATATGTGCTTGAGCCTGAAGAAATCAAGGGAAGGGTGATCATGTTTATTTGCATGGTCTGCAATGATATCATTAAGGTACCCGTGCCGAAGGCCGCATTAAAAACGACGGCCAGGGAACAGGGAGGGCTGGGGAATTAATCGCATCCAAAGACAAGTTCTGTTTTTTAACATTTTTAGCATGAAGCTCTTTGCCCGGCATAGAGAGACGCAGAGATTCAGGTCTGCCGTCACGACCCCGTGACGAGGCCATCGCGAGCGTTCGATTTCCGAGATGCAAAGGACAGGCATGAACAGGCGATACCATGAGCAATGAGCAGGCATCATTCGATTTGATCCGTGAGAAGCAGGAGCTTGACGCGTTTCTGTCGACGATCACCGCAACCGTCAAAACAGGCCCGGTTGAAGGAAAGAATGAGGAAGCGGCTCTTTCCACCGAATCCGCTCCCGTTGAACGGGATATAGCCGTGGTTATCGAACGGACATCGATAGCACCTCAATCGGATGTCACAGAGGCACTGGAGAGAGAAGGCCATTTCCCTGCGGCCGATGACACTTTACCGCAGACACCATCCGAGGAAGGGGAGAGGAGACTTCAACAGAAAGAAACGGCTTCAGTCATGTCTAACCAGGCCATGCCGGCAGAGGTTGTAACGGAGAAAAAGCAGGCGCCGGTTTTAGAAGACACCATGAGACAGGATGAAACCCCGTTGCTGCCAGAGGAGAAAGAAAAGACATACACAGCGGTTGACAGACTGGAAGCGGAAGGACGGGAAGAGGAGCCCTCGTACGAGGCAGGACGACCCGAAGAGTCTCTTGTTCGGGTGGAGGATCAGGAGGAGGGATCCGGTCAGGAGAGAACGGAGGCGGAAGATATCGATGTAAGCCGCAAATGCTATGAAAAAACGGCAATCTCAGCCCCGGCCTTCATTCCGGAAGCAGACAGGACGGTGATAATTAAGCCGGTTGCTTTGCCGTCAGAAGAGCCGGAGATCGAAAAGACAGTTTCGTTGCCTGTGGAAGAAATAAAGAAGGCGGCATCGAAAAAACCTAAAAAACCGAAAGGGGAAAAAGCCCTGTGGGTCAATGCCTGGGTGTGTGCTGCGGCCCTGTTCGTTGTCTTTATCGCCGCCGCCATTCAAGGCTATCTTTGGATAAACCCGGAAGCAGGTCAACAGGCCATTCAACTGCTGTCGTCCAATATTCCTTTCATAGAAGAATTCTTTGCGGTTGAGAAGAGCCCGCAGCAAATCATTTCCGGGCAGATAAAATTTATTAATGTCAAACAACGCTACGTCAACAATGTGCTTTTGGGGAAGGTCCGGGTGGTTGAGGGAACAGCGGTGAATCGTGCGGATTATCCTGTGGCAAAGATCAAGGTGATGGGAAAGCTTTACGATGCCAAGGACGCATTGCTGGCAGCCCGGGCATCCTACTGCGGCAATGTGCTTTCTGATGATAAGCTGGGCAGTCTCAGCGAGGAGGAAATCCGTTCCGCCCTGTCGATCCCCCAGGGAAGCGACCTTTCGAACAATAAAATCCTTCCGCAGGGGAAAATCGCATTCATGATCGTCTTTACACGTGAACCTGACGGTGTGGTCAAAGCGACCATCATGCCCGTGAGTCTTGAAAAAGCTATTTGATGCACACCCTGTGAATTTGTTTGACGTCCGTCAGTCCCTGCAGTGCCTTCAGAAGGCCATCTTGGAAGAGGGTGACCATGCCCTCCGAAATGGCAATGTCCCGCATGGCCTCGATGGAGGCTTTCTGCTGAACGGATTTCTTAATGGCTTCCGTCCCGATAAGCAGCTCGTGAATGCCGACCCGTCCCTTGTATCCTGATTTTTCGCAGGCGTCGCATCCCTTCGGACGGTAGAGTGTCCGGTTCTTGGAATAGGGGATATTCAGTTTTTCGAAGGGCTCCACGCCGTAGCTTTTCGCCAGTTCATTGTATTCGTCAACCGTAGGGTGATAAGCTTCCTTGCATTTCTTGCAAAGGGTTTTCACCAGTCTCTGAGCGAGAATGCCGAGCAGGGAGTCCGAGAAGTTCAGGGGATCAATCCCCATGTCGAGGAGCCTTGTGATGGTTTCCGGCGCACTGTTCGTATGCAGGGTGCTGAAGACGAGATGCCCCGTCAGGGACGCCTCGATCGCCGTTTTGGCCGTCTCGTAATCCCTCATTTCACCGACCATGATGACATCCGGATCGGCCCTGAGGAAGGCACGCATGGCGGCGGCGAAGTCAAACCCGATCTTGGGCTGCACTTGGACCTGCCTTAGGCCGCGCTGAGTGACTTCCACAGGGTCTTCGGCCGTCCAGATCTTTCTGTCCGGCGTGTTGATGTGGCGCAGCGCGGCGTGCAGTGTCGTCGTTTTGCCCGATCCCGTCGGTCCGACTACCAGGATGAGCCCATAGGGTTTTTCGCAGATCGCCGTCAGATCGCCATAATTTCTTTTAGTCATGCCCATGGCTCCCAGGGGCATGGTATCTCCCTTGGCCAGGATGCGCATCACCACATCTTCCACATTGCCCTGCGTCGGTACCGTGGCGACGCGAAGTTCAATTTCCCCACCACCGGGTTTTTTCAATTTGATTTTTCCGTCCTGTGGCCTTCGCTTGATCGTGATGTCGAGGTTGGACATGATCTTGATTCTGGAAACGAGCGCGGCCCGGTAGCTGTAAGGCAGGGTCTGGTAAAACGTACAGCTGCCGTCGATCCGGAAGCGGACACTGACGATCTTTTCCGTCACATCAGGCTCGATATGAATGTCCGAAGCGTTTCGCGAAAAGGCGTCGTTGACGATCTTGTTCACGAGCTGTATGATTGCGCTGTCCGATTCCTTGACTGTTTCCTCATCTTCAGCTTCGTCTCCCGATGTGCCATCTACGTCAAGTTTACCAAGAATATCGTCAAAACTCGATTCGGACGCATCTGTCTGGTAAAATAAGTTAATGAACTTAGTGATATCATCCGTCAGGGCCACATCGTATCTGACCACCTTGGTCCTCAGGAGGCTTTCGATGGTGTCCCGCTTGAGGATGTTGTGAGGGTCGTCAACAATGACATTGATCATACCGTCGCTTTTCTCCAGCGGGACCCAAAGTTCGCGGAGAAGATATTCTCTTTTGAGGTTCGTCAGCAGATCGCTGGGAATGATCGTTTTGGAATTGAAAGGAACGAAGCGGCATTTATAGAAGCTCCCGAGGGATTTACCGATGTCGTCCTTGGAGATGTTGAACCTCTTCATGAGAATGGATTCGAGAGGCGCCTTGATCTTTCTGGCTTCCTCCCGGGCCTGACTCAGTTCCTCCTCACTGATCAGGTCATGTGTGACGAGATAGACGAACTTTGATTTCCCTCTTTTGGGGTCTCTCTGCTGATTGTCAAAGGCAATGCCGAAGGCTTCCGCAATTTCCTGCAACAGTATCGGTTCCTCGTCGGTAAACTTTTCGGATTGTCCCAGTTTGTTCATGACCTGTATGACACCCATCAACTCATCATTGTGGAGAATCGGCATGGCCATGACCTGCACGGTCTGAGTGCCTGCTCTTTCATCCGGTCCCGGATATGGGATGATTTCCCGATGGACGCTTTTCAGCTCCTGTTCGTCGTAAGCATTGGCGATATTCACGACGCTTCCCGTATTGGCGACGAAACCCGGTATGGTATGATTGTCAATCGGGATTCTTATTTCTTTCTGCCAGTTCCCGTCGGCCATGACGGTATATATGTCGTTCTTCAGAAAATCGACCACATAGATATCTGCCGATACGACCTTAAAAAGCTCGATGATCTTGGCCCTGGTATCCAGTATACCCTGCTTGATGTTCTGAGCGGCGTGAATAGAGTTGGTGATATCCTGAAGGCCCTTTTGGAGGCGGAGGATCTCCTGAAGCCCGGAGATCTGATCTTGGTCTTTCATGCCCATATTTTTATCTTCACCCCGTATGTTTTAATAACTATAACGGTAACTTCGTATGGTTGGAATGATCAAGGTTCGGAAACTGTTTCGACGTTGATCGAATCGTTTCTTTTGGCCTGAGGCAATGCCCAAACTTGAAGACAGCATCAATCATGGTTTGTTTGTACTGACTATGCTCACAGCTATACAATGCGGCTTAAAAAGTCAAGACGATTTCCCCAAGGCTACGTGATAGTTTGTTAATTTGCCCTTTCCTTCTTTCAATCGTCATGGTATCAGGTCGGAAACTTGGTAAAGTTCCTCCCGGAGGCTTACAATGACCGTCACAAAACCATGAAAATAAAGAACCTTCTCACCCCCATCTGCTGCTCGTGTCTGTTTACCCTCATCGTGGGTTGCAGCCAGGAGAATCTCATCTTCTTTCCTGAAATCCTGCCGCCGGACTATAAATACGCCTTCTCCGGGCCCTTTGAAGAAGCGAATGTGCCCGCTGAGGGAGCTACCCTTAACACCGTCCTCTTCAAGGCCGCAAACGCCAAAGGGGTCATTCTCTATTTTCATGGCAACGCCGGGAGCCTGCGGACCTGGGGAGATGTGGCCAGGGATTTTACCTCCCGGGGCTATGATATACTGATTCCCGATTACCGGGGCTTCGGTAAGAGCACCGGAAGTATCTCGAACGAAAAGCAGATGCTTGCGGACGGGCTGGCGGTCTACGGCTATTTGAAAAAGTCCTATCCGGAAAACCGGATCATCGTGTACGGCAGATCAATTGGAACGGGGATTGCGACGTTCGTTGCCAAATCCGGGAAACCACGGATGCTCATTCTGGAGTCGCCCTATTTGAGCCTCACCGACCTGGCATCCTATCACTATCCTTTTCTTCCCAAAGGACTTATTTCCCTTTTCCTGAAATATCCCTTTCGGACGGATCTCTGGATCCCGGAGGTTGCCTGTCCTGTTTATCTCATCCACGGAACCAAGGACGACATCATCCCCTTTGACGCCAGCGCTAGACTGGAGCTGCTAATCAAATCGCCACACAAGCTGATCCGGATCGATGGAGGCGGGCACAACAATCTCAGCGACTACGGTGCCTATGATCGGGAACTCGCTCTTACCCTTGACGGCCATCAGCCGCAATGACAACTACTTGATATTATTGAAATCCAGTCTTAGGGGGAGTCATACTACTCTTCGATCGGGATGATCCGCACCCGCGCCATCCCCTTGCCAAGAAACCCAAGTTTACGCGCCGCCGCCTGTGACAAATCGATGAATTCAAAACTGTGCTTGCGGCAGCGATCATTGACGGTCACCACCACCGATCTGTCATTGGCGAGGTTCACTACTTTTAGCCGATTACCAAGGGGAATAGTCGGATGGGCCGCCGTCAGCTTCCGAGGGTTGTAGCGCGCCCCGGAACTGGTTCTCTTTTTGTTGTAGCGCTTGGCGTAGTAGTAGGCTTTGCCCTCTACGCCCTCTGGCTCCTCCACGACGGCAGAATTCTTTTGCTCTTTTATGATTGTTTCCGGTGGGAAAGTAGTTTCTGCCTGAAGGGGAGGCATGGCAACAAGCAGACCAAGCTGACAGGCAATAACCAAGGCCATTATCATGCTCTTCTGACTCTCGAGACTCATACCTAAATCCTTTGTTAGATCTTTGTGAATAATGGGAACAGCTCCATTTAATGTCAGTTTTCTACTTCAATCCGCTCCTGCCGTCAATAATAAATGTAAATGTCCAATTTTATTGCCTTGCATGATTCTCCTTGACACAGGGATGCCTTTCCATGTAGTCCCCGCACGGGGAAGAACAGCTTCCCTTGCTCCTACCCTGAAGGGCTCAGGCAAAACATGAGACGAACAATTTTCGATACCCCTGTCCTTAATCAGGTCCTCCATTTCCTGGCCATCTCCTATCTGTGGATTTTTAGATGGAAAAAGGAAGGTCAGGTCCCGGATGCCCCCAAGTTTGTCATGATCGCCGCACCCCATACATCCAACTGGGATCTTCCCCTCACCCTGATCTTATCCCTTGCCTTCCGGATGAAGGTCTTCTGGCTGGGAAAACACACCATCTTTCGCCCGCCTTTCGGCAGCCTCTTCAAATGGCTGGGGGGCATCCCCGTCGACCGCCGCCAGGCGAACGATCTCGTAACGCAATGCATCCAGACGTTCAAAAACAGCGTCAGAATGATCATGGTCATTCCCCCGGAAGGGACGCGTTCAAAGGTGCGGTACTGGAAGACCGGTTTCTATTATATCGCCCATGGAGCCGGCGTCCCCATTGCCCTCGGTTATATTGACTACAAGCTGAAGGCGGGAGGAATCGGGCCGGCCGTAATCACGACGGGAAACATCGAAGGGGACATGGTGATAATTCGTGACTTCTACGCCGGCGTGACGGGAAAAAATCCTCACCAGTGGGCGGAACAGAACATCGGCGTCACAAAAAAGTAACCCCATCCCAACCCTTGACATATTCGCAACAAATCAACATTTTCGCATTATCCGGTCTCAGCTCTTGCGGCTGGTTTTCACCTGGAAACCCGATATCTGCTGTTTGACCTTCTCGCTTTTGCATTTCGGACAGGCCACCTTAGCCTTGTCATGTTCGGAAATTCGCTGGATCAAGGTAAACGACTTTTTACACGCCTCGCACCGGTACTCATACGTTGCCATCGCCTTTCCTCCTTATTCAAGACATGTCAGTGAACAAACGGTTCCGATGGACCGCTCGAATGTTATTATAATCAAAGAACTATTCGGTGTCAATAGGTTCTACCGAGAATTGCCGCTACTTGAACAAGCCCGTCTGCTCAAACCCGGAGATCTGTTCCTCTGTATAACCGAGTTCCAGAAGCACCTCTTTGTTGTGACGTCCGGTCCGGACGCCGGCGAAGGCATAAGCCGCCGGAGTGTCTGAAAATTTCACCGGATTTGCCAATTGCCGGACCTTGCCACCGTCAGGTATGGGTACATCAACGACCATCTTTCTGGCCGTTGCCAGTTCGCTTTCCAGCGCCTCCTGCATGGTCAGAACCGGCTCCACGCAGGCATCGACGCCCTTGAAGATTTCCACCCATTCATCCCTCGTCTTCAAACGAATGATGGCACGGATATCTTCCTTGACCTTATTCAGGTCCTTCGGCATGACCCCGCCGGGAATCAGGTCCGGGCGGCCGATGCTCTGGCATAAGACGCTGAAGAACTGCGGTTCGAGACTGCCGACGCTCAGATAGCGGCCATCCTTCGTCTCATAATAATCATATAGTGAACCTCCGTTGAGCCAGTTTTCCTCCCATCCCGGGGCCGGGTCACCGGCCAGAAAGGCAGCCCCGGCCATGGAATGGAAAGCCATCACCCCGTCGGTCATGGAGATATCTATATATTGCCCTTTACCGGTTTGCAGGCGATTTACAACCGCTGCCAGGATTCCGATGATCGCATAATTGGAGCCCGAGGCAATATCGGCGATCTGAGTCCCCATCAGCGTCGGACCTGAGGCCTTTCTTCCCGAATAGCCCATTACGCCCGACAGGGCCAGATAATTGATGTCATGTCCGGCCCGATCACGCAGGGGTCCGGTCTGACCATAACCGGTGATGGAGCAGTAAATCACGCCGGGATTTACCCTTTTCAAGCTCTCATAATCCAGAGCAAACTTGTTCATAATTCCCGGACGGAACTGCTCGATAACGATGTCATATTCCGCCAGGAGCTGATGGACAATCTGAATCCCTCGCGGATCCTTGAGATTGAGGGCCAGGGAGCGCTTGCCCCTTCCCAGGTAGGCGCTGATGGCGGGAATATCTGTCCCGGTTATCTTGGGTGGCAGAAATTCCACGAGATCGGGTCGGGACCCGGAAGTGACGCGTAAAACATCCGCCCCCATATCGGCCAGGCACATGGTGGCATAGGGACCTGGCAACAGCGTTGTAAAATCCAATACCTTGAGCCCTTTTAACGGTCCTGACATATTCCCTCCTTTTTTCTCATGATGACGTGGGACTACCATAAAAAAGAGGTAATTGCAAAGATGCTTCGTCATCCCCGAGTGATGTTCATCACTATTGATTGACATGTTTGAAAAAATGTGAAATCTTCACACGCCAATCAGCAATAACCATCCATACCCTATAAAGAAGGCCTCCGTAAAATGATAGAAGATAAATGTATCAATGCGATTCGCTTCCTATCCGCCGATGCGATAGAAAAGTCAAAGTCCGGTCATCCGGGAATGCCCATGGGGGCGGCGGCCCTTGCCTACACCCTCTGGATGAAGAATCTGAAGCACAATCCCGCAAACCCCGGCTGGGTGGACCGTGACCGCGTCGTCCTGTCTGCCGGACACGCCTCCATGTTACTCTACAGCCTCCTCTACCTCACAGGTTACGACCTGACCATTGAAGACCTCCAAGCCTTCCGCCAATGGGGAAGCAAGACGCCGGGGCATCCGGAACGGGCTCATCCCCCGGGGACAGAGATGACCACGGGTCCCCTGGGCCAGGGGGTCAGCCACGCCGTCGGCATGGCCCTGGCGGAAGCCCACCTGGCAGCCTGCTACAACCGCCCGGGTCACACCATCATCGACCACTACACCTATACCCTGGTCAGCGACGGCGATCTTATGGAAGGCGTGACCTTCGAAGCCTGCTCCTTAGCCGGGCATCTGGGCCTGGGAAAACTCATCGTCCTCTATGACGATAACGGCATTTCCCTTGCCGGGTCAACCACCCTCTCCTTCACAGAGGATGTAGCCCAGCGCTTTGCGGCCCTCGGGTGGCAGGTCCTTCCCGTTACCGAAGGAAACAGCATCGAGGCCATTGATGAGGCTCTGGAATCAGCCCGGAGGGAAACGAATCGGCCCACGCTGATCAAAGTGAAGACCTGTATCGGCTTCGGAGCCCCGACCAAGGAAGGAACCGCCGCCTGCCATGGCGCACCCTTGGGTCAGGAGGAATTAAACGCCGCCAAAGAACGACTCGGCTGGCCCCTTGAACCGTCATTTTACATTCCTGAAGACGTGCTATCCCATTACCGGCAGTCCCTGGAAAAAGGCAAGGTCCGGGAAGAGGCATGGAAATCCGTTTTCGATCTTTATATCCAGGCATTTCCGGAACTGGCCCGGGAATTTCAGCGGGTAATGACGGGAGAACTCCCCATGGATTGGGAAACCGGCCTGCCCGATTTTGGGGGAGATACGAAGGAAGTGTCAACCCGCAAGGCCTCAGAGATGGTTATGCAATCCCTGGCGTCAATCATCCCGGAACTCATGGGGGGGTCGGCGGATCTTAATCCTTCCTGTCTGACCTGGTTGAAAGGCAAAGGTGACTTTCAAAACCCGAATTATCACGATGACGGGACACCGGGCGCTGTCGGCGGCGGATGGAACTACGGCGGGCGGAATATCCACTTCGGCGTTCGGGAACATGCCATGGGCGCCATTGCCGGCGGTATGGCCCTCCACGGAGGGATAATTCCCTATACGGCCACATTCTTCACCTTCGCGGATTACATGCGGCCGCCGATCCGACTGGCCGCCCTGATGGGTCTCCGGGTCATCTACGTTTTTACCCACGACAGTATCGCCGTCGGTGAAGACGGTCCCACCCATCAGCCCATCGAACAGCTTATGAATCTCCGCTCCGTTCCGAATCTCAGCGTCATCCGTCCCTGTGACGCCGCCGAAACGGTCCAGGCATGGCAAGCGGCCATTGCCAACCGTCAAGGCCCAACGGCCCTCGTCCTGACCCGTCAAAATGTCCCGAACCAGAATCGTCAGGACCTGGCAGCCGCCACAGGACTTCAAAAAGGCGGGTACATTCTTTGGGATTCATCCCAGGTCAGACCGGATGTAATTTTTATCGCCACGGGATCGGAGGTTCATCTCGCCCTGGCAGCGGCACGAAAACTCACCGGGGAAGCCATTCGGGTCCGCGTCGTTTCCATTCCCTCCTGGGACATGTTCGACGCCCAGCCTGCGGAATATCGAGACCGCGTCCTCCCACCGGCGGTAAAGGCCAGGGTCGCCGTGGAGGCGGGGGCAAAGCTGGGTTGGGAACATTATGTGGGGATCGAAGGAGCAATTGTGGGCATGGATCGCTTCGGCGCCAGTGCCCCTGCTCCGGTACTATACGAGAAGTTCGGCCTTACGGTGGATCAGATTGCCGACACGGCAAGATCTCTCTTCAGAAAATGAAAAAGATAAAATCCCCGCGTTTTTTAGCTGCTTTTTTAATTGTCCTGATGGCCCTGATGATGCTTGGCGGTTGTTCCGGGGGAAACCGGGACGTTCCCGCTGCAAAGGGAATCAAGTTCGGGATTCTGCCCCTGATTCATGCCCTGCCCATCTTTGCCGCCCAGGAGCAAGGATTTTTCACCGCCGCGGGGCTGAAAGTGGAACTTATCTCCTTCAATTCAGCCATGGAAAAGGACGTGGCCATGTCGGCCCGCCAACTGGCCGGATATTTCGGGGACATCATGACGCCCATGGTCCTCCGGTCCAATGATGTCCCGGTGAAAATGGTCGCCACGGTTTTCAATACGACGGCTTCCCGGCGCATGTTCGCTCTCCTGGCAGCTCCGAACCGACCGACAGAATCCCTCAGCCAATTGGCGAAGGAAGGCATTGCCATCGGTTCCAATACCATCGTCGAGTACCTGGCAGTAAAAATGCTTGAAAAACAAGGTATTTCACCGCAGCAGACCCGTTTGATCGAAGCAAAGAATATCCCTATCCGCCTGCAGATGCTCATGGAAGGCCAGGCCCCCGCCGCCGCCCTTCCCGAACCCC
Source organism: Deltaproteobacteria bacterium (assembly GCA_026388335.1). Lineage (GTDB taxonomy): Bacteria > Desulfobacterota > Syntrophia > Syntrophales > UBA8958 > UBA8958. Next base: position 3,560 of record JAPLJZ010000077.1, on the reverse strand, counting down.
TGGTCACCTTCGCCGAAAGGAAAGGAGCCCGTGTCCTCGTTGACGACGCCGGCATGGGAATCTCGGATACGGTGCTTGTTTTCACCGACGACTTTCTTAAACAGCATCCCGAACAGGTTCGCGCCTTTCTCAAAGCCGTCAGCAAGGGGGCTGATTACTTGAACAATCACCCCGAAGAGGCCAGAATCATTGCCAATAAACACTGTCGAATCCCGGAGGGGCTCACCAAGACCCTTACCCTGCCCTCCTATCCCGCTCTCAGTTTACCGAACCGCTCGCAACTCGCGGACATCTATGGATGGTTAAGAAAAAAGGGGATCATCTCGCGGGATATGGCCATTACTGAGATGGTTGCCGATGGCTTCCTCCCCTGATTTACTGGCCGTTACCGGACTGGGTAAAACCTTCGGCCCCGGCGCTCACCCGAAAGTGGTCCTAAAGGATGTCCATTTTCACGTCGGATACAATGACTCTCTGGCCATTGTCGGACCTTCGGGATGCGGCAAGACGACCTTGCTCCTCATGGCCGCGGGGCTGCTGCCGCCCACGACCGGGGAAATCCATTTGGAAGACGAGACAATCCAGGGGCCGTCCCGGAAAATGGCGGTGGTTTTCCAGGCCTATGGTCTCTTCCCGTGGAAACGGGTCGCCGAAAATATCCTTCTGGGCGCCCAGTTCCAGAAAATCCACGTTTCTCAGGAAGCCCTGACGGCCATAAAAAGAGAACTGGATATTGAGAACCTCGACCATCTCTATCCCCATCAACTCAGCGGCGGTCAGCGCCAGCGGGTGGCCCTGGCCCGGGCCATGCTGCTGCGGCCCAGCCTGCTCCTCCTCGATGAGCCCTTCGCCGCCCTGGATCTGATCACCCGGGAACACCTGCAGGAACACCTGCTGATCCTCTTTAAAAAGCGGAAATTCAGCTTCGTTATTGTCACCCACAATATCGAGGAGGCGGTCTTTCTTGGACGACGCATCGTGATCATGGATCCCGACACCCACGGCATTGGCGAGATCATCGACAATCCCAATGCGGGAACAACCGGCTTCAGGACCGCGCCGGATTATTTTTCCAAAAACATGACCCTGAGACACCTGATCGAGCATCCCCATGAAAAACAGCCGCTGGCTTGATTACGCCCTGACGATAATAGTCCTGACCATCCTCTGGTATGGGGCGTCTCTGCTTTTGGGCTCCCAGCTCCTGCCGGACCCCCTGAGCGTCCTCAGGCGGCTGCTGCATGCAGTCCGGGAGGAGGCATTTTGGGAACATACGGCCGTCAGCGCCTGGCGCCTCATCGCCGCCCTGGCCCTGGCCTTCATGACCGCCGTCCCCTTCGGCCTTGTTTTAGGGAGCAACGAGCGCCTCGACCGGATCTTCGCCCCTCTTATCTACCTTAGCTATCCGATCCCGAAGATCGTCCTGCTGCCTATTATCCTCATGCTCTTCGGCCTCGGCGATCTGGGCAAGATCATCCTGATTTCCCTGATCATCTTCTTCCAGCTCCTCATCACCACCCGGGACGCGGTTCGCTCCCTGGATCGGGAGGTGGTTTACGCCCTTCAGTCTTTAGGGGGAAACCGCTGGCATTTCTACCGTCACGTCGTCTGGCCCGTGGCCCTGCCCGGCATCTTCACGTCCCTGCGCATTAGCACCGGCACCGCCGTGGCCGTATTATTCTTTGTCGAGTCCATCAGCACCAGCCGCGGTCTGGGATTATATCTCATCGACGCCTGGGGAAGGGCCGATTACACCACCATGTTCGTCGGCATCATTGCCCTCTCCGCCATCGGCATCGTCCTTTACGAGGCCTTCGATGTGATGGAAAGGAGGCTTTGTGCGTGGAAGAACCTGTAATGAACAGAGAGATTGTTAAAGCCTGGATACAGGCCAGCCGGCCACCCTTCTATATTGCCACCCTTATTCCCCTGACCCTCGGCTGGGTCGTTGCCGGTCAAACAGGCCCTTGGCATCCCTGGCGTTTCGTGCTGATCAATATTGCCGCCTTCATGGTTCACCTAGCCACCAATCTGGCCAATGATTACTTCGATCACCTCCAGGGGACCGACGCCGGCTCCTCTATCGGCGGCTCCCGGGTCATCCAGGAAGATAAGATCTCCCCGGAAACACTCAAAAGGGTAATTATTTTCCTCTACGCCGGGGCCTTCCTCGTCGCCTGTTGTATGATGAGCGCCTATCAGGTATGGGGGCTCGCGCCGATCCTGCTTTTTTCCTTCCTCAGCAGCCTCTTTTATGTCGCACCGCCCATCCGCTACGGCTATCACGGCCTGGGGGAGGTCTTCGTAGGCGTTAATATGGGGCCGATCATGGTCGTGGGAACCTATTGGGTCATTGCCGGCCGACCCGACTGGGACCCCTTTTATCTCTCCCTACCCATCGGACTGATGGTCGCCTCCATTCTTTATTATCAGAGCATTCCCGACATCGACACGGACAGAGCCGTCGGCAAACGGACCCTCGCCGTCCGCCTGGGAAAGGAAAAAGCCATTACCGGCCTTTTTCGCCTCTGGCTGGCCATTTATATAAGTATCATCGCCCTTACCCTCTCCGGCTACCTTCACAAACTCGCCTTTTTGAGTCTTCTCTCCCTTCCCATCCTCTTTAAGGTGATCCGCCTCGCCCGCCGGACCACCGACACAGTACAGCTTGACAGTCACGGGAAATACGTCCGCATCCTCTACTTCTTCAACGGCGCCGTTATCATCGCCGCCCGCCTGCTCTTTTCCTTTCTCCCTTGACAGCATAGGAAAGATTCAATAAAGGAATTCCCCGTGGCAACAAATCACAAAAAAAAAGCTTATCTCCCCATAACCAAGGCCTCAAAGAAACAGCATACCGAGATGGTGCGGGATATCTTCGCGACCATCCCGGAAGGATATGACCTCCTGAACCGTATTCTGAGCCTGAGGCGGGATGTGGCCTGGCGGCGGTTTGCCGTCCGCAGAATGAAGTTCTTCAAGACCAATCGGTTACTTGATCTCGCGACCGGGACGGCGGACCTGGCAATGGAAGCTGCCTTGGCCTATCCGAAAATTAACGTCGTTGCTCTTGATTTTGTTCATGAAATGATCGTGAGGGGACAGCTAAAGATCGAAAACCAAGGCCTGTCGAAAAGAATCCAGCTCCTCCAGGCTGACGCTGTGGCCCTGCCGATTGACGACGGCGCCTTTGACGTCGCCTCTATCGCCTTTGGCATCCGGAATATCCCGGAACGGCTCAAAACTCTTAAGGAAATGGTCCGGGTTGTCACGCCGGGCGGCCAGATCATGATTCTCGAGATGCATCTACCGGGAAATAAATATGTACGAAAGGTTTACCGCTCCTATCTAAATCATTTTCTTCCCCGCATTGCCGGTTACTTTACGAAGAACCAGGCTGCTTACAGCTACCTGTCAGATTCCATTACTCATTTTCCCAGACCAGCCGTTTTTGCCGTTCTCATGGGTGAAGCAGGTCTCCATAAAATAGAACAATACCCCCTGACCCTCGGGACCACCTACCTGCACATCGGATACAAGGCATAACAAGTAATCATCGT
>JAPLJZ010000192.1 GCA_026388335.1 Deltaproteobacteria bacterium | reverse complement strand
ATGGCCGATGCCGTCGAGGCCGCACTCCAGGGGCAAATCGCCACCCTTATTGTGCCCCACGACCACCAGTGGATGCAGAGCAGTGACGATCCGGTTGCCCCGCCGCAGGTATCCTGTGTGCCCATAGATTTTGATCGTATCGAGACAACCGTCGGGTTGTTGAAGTCGGCAAGAAAAACGGTCATCCTTATGGATGGAAAGGCCCTGCGAAAAAGGGGCCTCCATGCCGCTGCCCGCATCAAAGCGGCCACCGGGTGCGATCTTATGTCCGTCACATTTCCGGCCTATATGGATCGGGGCGCCGGTCTGCCTTTCCTGCCAAGAATTCCTTATTTTCCGGAACAGGCGATAGCGGCGCTGTCTCCATACGATGGGGTGATACTGGCCGGTGCGAGAGAGCCGGTGGCCTTCTTCGGATATGAAAACGGGGCAAGCTATCTGCTGGGTCCGGCCAGCCGCAAGATACGTATCGCCGGGGAAGGCCAGGATGCCGCCGCTGCGCTGGAAGTACTGGCGGATGCCCTGCATGCACCGAAGGCGGACAACGACCTCAGGGCTATGGTTTCTATTTACGGACGACCCGCAGTCCCCGAGGGAAAGCTGACCGCCGAGAAGGCCTGCACCGTGCTCGCGGCGCTACAGCCGGAGCACGCCATCATCGTCGATGAGGGCCTAACGGCGGCTTTTGCCTATTACCCGCAAGCGGCAACGGTTGCACCGCATAGTTACATTACCGTCACCGGGGGGGCCATAGGTCATGGCATTCCCTGTGCGACAGGGGCCGCCGTAGCTTGCCCCGACCGGGCCGTTATCAATCTCGAGGCGGACGGCAGCGCCATGTACACCGTTCAAGGGCTCTGGACGCAGGCCAGAGAAGACTTGAATGTGACCACGCTGATCTGCTCGAACCGGAGTTATTTCATCCTGCAGGTGGAAATGATGCGGGCCGGATGCACCAAGCCAGGGCCTAAATCCCTGTCACTGAGCGATCTGGGGAACCCTGCCATCGACTGGGTTAGCGTCAGTCAGGGAATGGGTGTGCCGGCCGTATCGGTAAACATGGCCGAAGATCTCGCCGAGGAACTGCAACGGGCGATCGAAGAGCCGGGGCCCCATCTTATTGAGATGGTCCTTTAAACAAGATTTCCTTGTTTCCTTTTAGTATTCATCGAAGATCCGCTGAATTTCCCTGCTGTCACTGGTTCTGGTCAGGGACAGCATCAGGAGGATGCGCGCTTTCTGTGGATTAAGGGTATCGGCAGTGACAAAACCTTTATTGTCGTCGTCAGCGGTATGGGTAACCACGCCGCTTCCAACTCGGGAGGAGCGAACCACGACCACCCCTTTTTTCCTTGCGGCCAGAAGGCCTTCTTTTGTTGTGGAGAAAACGCTTCCGTCTCCGGAACCGGCATGGATGATTCCCGCCGCCCCGGCCTTTACGGCGGCATCAACAAGGTCTCTGTTCCCGTTCCCATGACCGTAGATGATCTCCACACGGGGCAGTGTCTTTACGCCCTCAATGTTGAATTCCGTTTTCGTGGTGTGACGCCTCAGAGTTGCTTGATAGAAAAATACCTTCCCGTCTAAAATGTAACCCAGACAGCCGAAATCAGGGGCTTTAAAAGTATCGACATTCGTAGTGTTTGTCTTTGTTACTTCCCGCGCCCCATGAATTTTCTCATTCAGGGTAACCAGAACCCCTTTCCCCCTTGCCGCCTTATGAGAAGCGAGGACGACCGCATTGTAGAGATTGAGGGGGCCGTCAGCGCTCACTGCCGTCGCCGGTCTCATCGAGCCGACGACCACCACCGGTTTATCGCTCTTCACCACAAGGTTCAGGAAATACGCGGTTTCCTCCAAGGTATCAGTGCCATGGGTGATGACAATACCGTCGACTCCTTCCTTGAGCAGGAGTTCGTTCACACGGTTGGCTAACATAATGGTAAGTTCATTGGTTATATTGGCGCTATTTATATTCGCAAGCTGCTCCCCTGAAATATCTGCAATCCTGTCCAGACCAGGAACTGACTTGATAAGCGTGGAGATGTCGAGGACGCCCGGCTTGTATTCTTTCGTTTCCATGGGCGAAGGGGCGGCGCCGGCGATGGTTCCCCCCAGGGCAAGAATCTTGATCTTCGGCAAGGGGGCGGGTTTATCGGCAGCTACGGGAGTGGTTATGATCAGTACTGATGCTGAAATTATCACCCATAACAGATATAATTTTATGTGAATTCTCGGCTTTGACTTCATAATAACCATCCTCCCGCTGCGGGGGCCGTTGACACAACCAGCAGTCTTTTTTCGTTTATCCCGGCAGCGGATATTTGCATATCATAATTATTCAGCAGATTCCCATCAATTATGGAGGGTGAGGGGCTTTTTCTTTTGACCTCAGCCGATATTTTCAATATACTCTCCGACAAAGAAGATCTTGCCAACATAAATCAACAAAAAGGACAATCAAATGGATTTGAGAATACAGGAAAACTGCGAAAGCATTGACTGGAGTCAAATAAGTGATTACCTGAAACGGGTGGGCATGGGGTATCATAAACCGGAGTTGCATCAAAAGGCTTTTCTGAACAGCTTCTCCGTTGTGTTTATCTTTGACCGCGAAAAGCTCATTGGCTTTGGGAGAGCCATTTCTGATGGCGCATACCAGGCAGCTATCTATGACGTCGTGGTTATTCCGGAATATCAGAAACAGGGTATCGGCAGGCTGATCATGGAGAGAATCCTTCAGAGAATTACGAACTGCAATATAATACTCTATGCCAACCTTGGACGGGAGGAATTTTATGCAAAACTGGGCTTTCGCTTGATGAAGACGGCGATGGCGAAGTTTCTGCGTCCTGAGATCATGAAGGAGAAGGGATTCATTCAATAGAGCTGAAATCTTCAGCAGCTATCATCCTAATCTATCAAGTTCCCTCCTTGCTGTTAATATCGGAAGTCATTCATTTTCATCATGATAGGAATATTTCTTTAGAAGATTAGAAGAAAAGAAAAAGGGGTTAGAATCATCATCTAACCCCTTTTTCTTATTGGTAGCGGGGAGAGGATTCGAACCTCTGACCTTTGGGTTATGAGCCCAACGAGCTACCGGACTGCTCCACCCCGCGTCATTGCGTCGTTTTGAACTTGGACATTTAGATCACTGCCTTTTAAAAGTCAAGTCCTTTTTCAGAGTGGTTGCTTCATGGCAATGATATTGAAGACCTCGACCGGTTTCTCCATACCCCTGAGGGTAAAGTCCCCCATTCTTTCCACTTCAACAAGATCTTTAACCCGTTCATAGGTCTGCTCACAGATAAGAATCTGGTCTTCCCGGGCCATGTGCTCCAGACGGGAGGCGATATTCACGGGATGTCCGAAGGCCGTGTATTCTTTCTTTTTTGCCGACCCGAAGATACCAACCATCGCCTCACCCGTGCCGATGCCGATCCCCACGGCAATACGTTTTCCCTGGTCGGCGAGATACTTGTTAATTTTCCCCATCTCGTCTCGCATGTGAACCGCAGACATGACGGCCTGCACCGTATCGTCTTCCGCGGCTTTCGGCGCCCCGAAGATGCCCATGATACCGTCCCCAATGTGTTTATCCAGGGTCCCGCGATAGTCAAAGATAATTTGGTCAAGGGGGGAAAAATAATGGCGATTGATAAGTTCGGACAAATCTTTCGGAGTCATGCCCTCCGCCATCCTTGCAAAACCGCGAATATCGGTAAACAGGACGCTTACCGTCTGATTTCTTGGATACATGTCACTGGTGTCCCGTTGCAGTTCATTGAGGACAGGTTCGGACACAAACTGTTTGAGCCTTTTT
>JAPLJZ010000259.1 GCA_026388335.1 Deltaproteobacteria bacterium | reverse complement strand
CGGAGGCGGCTGGCAATCTCGCTAGCCAGTCTTCCCAAAATCTTTCCCTGAGCATCTACAACACACCAGTCTTTGATAATCTCTTCTTTTTTAACATTGAAGGTCTTCATTTCCAACTCACCAGATTCTAAAAATTAGAAAAGGGAGGCTACGCAATTTCCCCTCGTTTGTCAAGGGAAATCCTAAGCAACAATCCTGATGAACTCGCAAAAACCCATTTTCCCCGCCTCCCCCGTCAAAAAGGGAGGAAAATTCCGGCCTTTTTGCGAAGGAGTTAATCTTGACAGAGCTCATTTTTATAGACCCATAATGGCAATTTTAAATTCATAGGTTTTATCATCGGTCCGATCGACACCGTTAGCACCCAAGACGTTCGATGTCTTGTAGTTGAATATGATGTTCCAGCATTGTCGCGTGTAAGTAAAACCATAAGCGCGTTCAATATTTCTCTCATTCAGCAGATCCTGCTTGAAGTTAACGTTAACACCCAAACGCTTCGTGACCGGAGCCGCCAGCAACAGATTGATCTCTTCGAGGGAATTCTGGGTGTACCGATAAATCACGGTGGCGGAATCACCTCGCCAATCGGTCACTCCCAGGTCATAGTTTGCCTGGGACCAGTTTGTGATATAAGTGTTGTATTGATTCCGAGCAGAAAAGGAAAGATTCGTAATCGGCTTGAAGTCGAACTCCAAGGTAACATTGCTGAAGGGCCGCCGCTCCGTACCGGCGGCGATCGTGTCTGCGGCAGCCGCCTTGATGTCATAGGCCTGGGACAGCATGAACCGCATAAACTCTAGATAAGTCGCGTTACCGGCCTTATCTAGAACCTTGGCAATCATTGTGTTGGTCACGGCATAGGTCACGACATTCTGTTCACCAACCGCGCCGGCATAATTCGGCAGGCTATCCTGCAGGGGATTGGGAACGTATGTATATGAAATCGCGGGCAGGATGTCGTGGCGGATCCTGCTCAGGCTCTTGCCGCCGATGTTGAAGACCCGGTGAATATCCGAGGTCAGATTGGCGCCAGCCTTGTATACCTCCCGGTCCCCCCTCTTCGCCAGACCATCTTCGATATTATCATCACGCCGCCAAACGGTCCCCTGCACACCGCCAAAAGGGGTCAACTGAAAATAATCGCCCATGGTAAAAGGCACAGAAAGGGTGGGATTGATGTCCAGGTATTGACCCTTCTGGCCCTGACCCCGGTAGAAATAATCATAGGTCGAGGCAATTTCATAATTGACCGGGGAACCGAAGAGGGGCGCCTTGGCACCGGTGAGGGTCACCTCCGGATATTTCTGGAGGGTTCCGTCATTGGAGGCGACGGTAAGATCTTTCGTATCTTGCACTAGGGCAGTTAGATTGAACAACTGCCAGTTTTTGACGAGGCGGAGGGTAGAAACAAGGGAAGGCAGCGATTCGTCGCCGACGAAGGCCACCCTTTTAAAAGGCTGCACCTGGTCGAGGGAGTAATTATCGAGGAAGTAGTTGTAGGAGGAAAAATCCTTGAAATACCAGCTATCCGACACCTTGGCCACATCGGCCCGGAAATTGAGGGTCGGATTAAAGCTCGTCTCCTGGTTCCAGTAAAATGACCATCGCTGCTGGTTAGACTGCCAGTTCCGGCTTAAATTGCCCGACGTTTCCGTAATCTTCTTGCTGTCGTTTAGGAAGTCGCCATAGAAGACGCCCTTTGTCGACTCGGTGGCAAAGCGGAACTCCGCCCCTTCCTGAAATCCCCGCTCGCTCATGTAACGCTGGTAAAAGGTGGCATCCGTATCCTTGGAAATGGCCCAATAAAAAGGGATTCCCATATCCCATCCGAGCTTCTCTGACGAAAGGCTCATACGGTGGGGAAAGAGAAAGCCGGACTGGCGGTCTGTCTTGGCGGGGAAAAGGAAAAAAGGGGTGTAGATCACCGGCGCTTTCCCTGCATAAAATTTGCCGTGCGTGATTGTCCCATACCCATCAACAGTAACGTTCATCGTCTTGCCCGTCAGGCGCCAGTCCGGCGCCTCCCCGTCGCAGGTTGTGGCCTGGCCATTTACCACAAAATATGTTGTTTCTCCCCTTTTCTCAATTCGATCGCCCTTAATGTAAAAATGCGTCTCCGCAATAAAAACCTGCCCTTCCTCAAGAACGCCCGTTTGTGACGGCATATGCATCTTCATCCGTGATCCCTCCATGACGTCCTGCTTGCTTTTTAGGACGACCTGTCCTTGGGCAAACGCCTCATCTGTTTTACTGTTGAGAGCAGCGGAATCAGAAGTAAGGATGCTTCCGGAGTAACGGATTACAACATCTCCTTCGGCATGATAGGTGTCGGTATCCTGTTCATAGCTCAGAGAATCCGCCTCAATGTGTACAGGTTGCGGCTGTCCTGCTCCAGCGGCAACTGGCTCCGCCTGAAGCGGCTCTGGGGGCAGGACGGACAGTACCATCACTTTGACATTTTTTTCTCCCGCCCGAGGGGAAAATGTCTCAAAGACCGGAAAGTAACCTTCCTTATGAATAGATATTGGAAGTGGTTTCTCGGCGGGGAGATCCGTCAGGAGAAATGATCCATCGGGACCGGTCACGATCAGCGTGTAGGGCTCGTCCTTTAGTTCAACGAAAACCCCAGCAAGAGGGTTCCCCTGCTGGTCGCGCACAACCCCCTGACAGGACGTGATTTCATCTCCGAAGACGATATCCGCAGGGGTAAAAAACATCATGACCATGGCGAAGCACGCAAGGATTTTCCAAAGCTTGATAAGCCTTTCCGTAAAGAGAGCCCGTTTTGTCTGTTTATCCTGCGTGATCATTTCCCTTCCGCCGCTATCATGGTTCGCATGGAAGGGAAAGTTTTTTTTATTTCACCGACCAGATAGAGGGAACCGGTGACGCAGATCAGATCGTCCTCATCCGCAAGGGAGAGAGCGTATTTGAGGGCGTCGACAGGTGACTGAATAATTTCTGCCCTTTGGAGAAAGGCACGGGCAATTGGCAAAAGCTCCGCCGGGGGCATGGAACGTTCGCTTGGCGGCTGTGTCAGAATCATCAGGGGCTGGAAAACCGATAGCCTTCTGATCATATCGGGATAGTGTTTGTCCCGGAGGACCCCGAATAAGACGATAAGGCGCCGGAAAGAAAATTTATTTCTGAGGGCATGGCACAGTGATCCGATCCCCGCAGGGTTGTGAGCGCCGTCCAGCAGCAGGACCGGGGCTCTCTGCAAGACTTCCAGGCGTCCCTCCCATCTCACATTGCCTAATCCCTCCCGGACAGACGCCTCATTAACAGTGAAACCTTTAACAGCCATTGCCTCCACGGAGGCTACCGCTAAGGCCGCGTTGATCTGCTGATGGGCCCCGACAAGCCCACAGTGGAGGCGGGGATAGGCATGGGCCGGACTCCTGTAAGAAAAGGCGCCGTCCCGATGTCGGTATACCTGTATTTGCCCGCCAATCCTCAGGAGAGTCGCCTCCCTTTCCCGGCAAGTGTCCACTATTACCTGCCGGGCCGACAGCTGTCGAACACCGGTGATACAAATGCCTCGTTTCGGGATGATTGCCGACTTTTCTCCGGCAATATCCTTTAAGCGCTTCCCTAAATACTCCTGATGGTCCAGGGCAATATGAGAGATAACCGCCACGGAAGGGTCAACAACATGCGTCGCATCGAATCGTCCGCCCATACCAACTTCCACCACCGCAACGTCTATTTTTTTTTGCCGAAAATGATGGAAGGCCAGCACCGTCATGAGCTCAAAATATGTCAGCGGCTCTGTCAGATGATCATCAACATCCCGCATGGTTTTCCCAAATTCCCGTTCCGTAATCATCATGTTGCCTATGCGGATTCGTTCTCTTATATCGGTAAGATGAGGAGAGGTGTAGAGGCCGACAGAAAAGCCTCCCGCGCTGAGGATCGAAGCCGTCATCGCCGCAACGGAGCCTTTACCATTGGTGCCGGCAATGAGGATGGATGGATAGTCTCTTTCCGGATTTCCCAGCACTTTCAGGATCTTCCTGACAGCGTCGAGGTCCATGCGGATTCCCATTTTCTCAAGCCCGTTCAGGTATGTATAAGGATTCCATTGTGTCATCATGAATATAGAAAAAGCCATGAATTCGCAAAAAAATATGAAAATCCATGGCTTAGATCAATTAGGAATATGAGTGTTTCAGATCAATCAGGAATCACTCTGAAAACCTCGTCGCCGGGGCGGACACGGTCTGATACCTTAATACCGATATAATCCCCCGGTACTGCTTTCGCCACCTTCTCGTTGTTGACCTCCATGGAATCTATAAGATTAGTAACATCCGTCGTATGTCCGGTAATCTTGATGGTGTCTCCGACATTGAGCTCGCCGTTGACAATCTTGACCGCTGCCACAGAAGGTTTCGCAAAAAATTTTACAACCTCGCCGATCTTTTCTTCCGCCATAATCATACCTCCTTTCATCAAATGACTGTCGGATGAAGTAATGCGGCACCTTTATACTTTTTTATCGAAAAAGACAAGAACAAATAAAAAAGGCAAGTCAGAGACTTGCCTTTTTTCATGGTATAAAAGTCATCTTGGGGATAACTTCATCTATGAGCCCTTATTTTGCCGACGCTGCTTTTTTCTTCGTTTTTTCCTTTTCGGCGTCTTTGACAAATTCTACAATGGACTCGGGGGCATTGTCCCCGTTGCGGAACCCGATTTTCACAATTCTGGTATAACCTCCAGCCCGGTCACGATACCTTGCCGACAGTTCCTCAAACAGCTTCGCAACCATTGAAGTGCTGCGTACATAGGCCAGTGCCTGCCTGCGGGCATGAAGATCGCCCCTTTTCCCCAGGGTGACCATCTTTTCGGCTACCCGTTTGAGTTCTTTTGCCTTACTGTCCGTCGTCCTGATTGACTCATGCTCTATAAAGGACGTGACCATGTTTCTTAACATAGCCGTTCTATGGCTTGTTGTCCTTCCCAGCTTGCACCCCGCCTTACCGTGACGCATAGTTCTTTGTCCTCTCTATCTGATGTCCAGCGCGTTACCTTTGTGGACTTATTGTCTCTGTTCTTAGCTGTCTTCCCGCAGAGTCCAGGGCGGAAATTCCAGCTTCATACCAAAACCCAATCCTTGCTCAGCAAGAATCTCTTTTATTTCATTGAGTGATTTTCTTCCGAAGTTCTTTGTCTTCAGCATTTCCGCTTCCGATTTCTGGACCAGCTCTCCAATCAGATTGATTCCTGCATTCTTGAGACAATTGGCTGATCGTACCGACAATTCCAAATCATCGACATGCCTGAGAAGCTGTTCGTTGAGATTATCCTTCTCCTCGATCTCGGGTTGCTCTAATTCCTCTTCCACTTCGCTGAAGTTGATGAAGATATCCAGTTGCTCCTTCAGTATCTTCGAGGCATAGGCCACGGCATCTTCCGGAAGGACACTGCCATCAGTCCATACCTCGAGTACGAGCCGGTCATAATCGGCAATTTGCCCCACCCGCGCATGGGTCACAGTATAATTGACCTTCTTGATCGGCGAGTAGATCGCATCAATGTTAATGGTCCCCTCGGGTTGGTCAAAATCCTTTTCCTTTTTCGCTTGCACATAACCTCGTCCCATTTTGACGACCATTTCCGCTTTCAAGGAAGCATTTCCGGAAAGGGTGGCAAGATAGTGGTCGGGATTGAGGATCTCCACCGTGCTGTCATGAACGATGTCTCCGGCCGTGATAGTCCCTTCCTTAGAGGTGTCGAGGCGAATGACCCGCGGCCCATCCTGGTTGAGCATCACGCGCACACCTTTAAGATTCAGAATGATGTCCGTCACATCTTCCTTGACCCCGGGGACGGTGGAAAACTCATGAAGAACTCCCTCGATACGCACGGAAACAATGGAGGCTCCTTGAATCGAGGACAAAAGAGTCCTCCGCAAGGAATTCCCCAAAGTAATGCCCATGCCCCTTTCCAGGGGTTGACAGCTAAATTCCCCATAATACTGTGTATGGGTACTCTCGTCGATCTCTATCCTTTTTGGTCGTATTAAGCCCCGCCAGTTTCGCTGCATTGTCTTCATCCTTACCGTTCCGGTTATTTTAAAATATTACCGGAGTATTAACATTATTTTGAGTAAAGCTCTACGACCAGCTGTTCCTGAACCGGCATGGTCAATTCTTCGCGGGTGGGGAACATCCTGACGGCGCCCTTGAAATTCCCTTTATCCAGGGCCAACCACTGAGGTATACCGCGACGGGCAACCGATTCCAAGGCCTCTATAATAGTGGAAACCTTCCTGCTCCCTTCGCGAACCTCGATTTCATCTCCCACCTTGACCAAATAAGAAGGAATATTGACCTTTCTGCCATTGACTGAAAAATGATAATGTCTGACCAACTGTCTCGCTTCCGTCCGGGAGCTTGCAAATCCCATCCGGAAGACCATGTTGTCCAACCTTCTCTCTAAAAGGATCAGCAAGTTTGTCCCGGTAATCCCTTTTTGCCGGTCGGCTTTTTCGAAATAACTGTGGAATTGCTTTTCCAAGAGGCCATACATCCTCTTGAGCTTCTGTTTGGCCCGCAGCTGTACACCATAGTCGGAAGGTTTTTTTCTCATCTGACCATGGTCTCCCGGTGCGTATTCCCGACGTTCAAAGGCGCATTTTTCGCTGTAACACCTGTCGCCTTTAAGAAACAATTTCAGGCCTTCCCTGCGGCACAATCTGCATACGGATTCTCGATATCTTGCCAAAGTTCCTCCCTGTTAAACCAATCTCTGCAATGAAATGAAAATTTCTAAACCCTTCTCCGTTTCGGTGGTCGACACCCGTTATGCGGAATAGGAGTAACATCACGAATCAGAGTTATATTTAGACCCGTGAGCTGAAGAGCCCGCAGGGCCGATTCACGTCCCGACCCGGGCCCCTTTACATAAACCTGAACGCTTCTTAAACCGTGTTCCTTCGCTTTTTTTACGGCGTCTTCCGCAGCCATCTGGGCAGCAAAGGGAGTGCTCTTTCGGGAGCCCTTGAATCCCTGAATACCCGATGACGACCACGAAATAACGTTACCGCTGAGATCAGTAATGGTCACGATGGTATTGTTGAAAGTTGACTGGATATGGGCAACCCCCTCCGGGATATTCTTTTTCTCTTTTTTCTTTCCTGTTTTTCTTGCCGGCCTCGCCATGCTTCCTCCCCGTTACTTCTTCTTTCCTGCAATCGCTCGTCTGGGTCCTTTTCGCGTCCGGGCATTGGTGTGGCTTCTCTGCCCTCTAACCGGCAGACCTTTTCGATGCCTCAACCCGCGATAAGTCCCAAGATCCATTAACCGCTTCAGATCCATGGAAATTTCCCGTCGCAGATCTCCTTCTACCTTATGCTCTTTATCGATAATGCTTCTTATAGCCGAAATTTCTCCGTCGGCAAGGTGATCTGTCTTCGTGTTGACATCAACACCCGCCTTCACGCAGATCTCCTGAGCCTTCGTCCTACCGATCCCGTAGATATAAGTCAAGGCTATTTCCATCCTCTTGTTCTTTGGTAAATCCACCCCTGCAATTCTTGCCACCGTCTAACCTCCTGACCTCACCACGGGCTTTTTATCCCTGTCGCTGCTTGTGCTTGGGGTTTTCACAGATTATCCTGAGAATACCCTTCCTTTTCACGATCTTACACTTATCGCAGATCTTTTTCACCGAAGCTCTTACTTTCACTATCTTCACTCCTTGTGTCTTTTATCAGGACACGGTCTTCGTGGTTCCAGTACTCTATTTTGTCCGGTAAATGATACGTCCCCGGGTCAGATCATAAGGGGAAAGCTCCACGGTTACCCTGTCTCCGGGAAGGATCTTGATAAAATGCATCCGCATTTTCCCGGAAATATGGGCTAAAACCCGGTGTCCGTTTTCCAATTCTACCCGGAACATGGCATTGGGCAAGGGTTCAATTACCTTCCCCTCGACTTCTATTGCCTCTTCTTTTGCCATAAGTATATCCCTGATCGACGACTCTCTCCACCGCCGTTCACTGCATCCGGCTTAATATTTCCGGGCCGTGATCAGTAATAGCGATGGTATGCTCAAAATGGGCGGAAAGTCTACCATCCGCCGTCACGGCCGTCCAGCCGTCAGTCAACATCCTGACCTTATAGGTTCCGGCATTAACCATAGGTTCTATCGCCAGTACCATTCCCGCTTTCAACGCCACCCCTCTACCCCTGATACCATAGTTGGGAATCTGCGGATCTTCATGAAGATTCCTACCGATACCATGGCCTACAAAATCCCTCACCACTGAAAAGCCTTCCGCCTCGACATGTTTTTGCACCGCTGCGGAAATATCACCCAGTCGGTTCCCGACCGTTGCCTCCTGAATTGCCAGATCGAGGGATTCCTCGGTTGCTTTAAGGAGCATTGACGCCTCTTTGGAAATCTTCCCAACTGGAACCGTCAGGGCGGCGTCGCCATAATATCCGTGATAATAAACCCCAAAATCCAGACCGACAATATCCCCCTCCGTGAGCACCCGCTGGGACGGGAGACCATGGATCACTTGTTCATTTATCGAAGCACACAGGGAAAAGGGGTATCCACGATAACCCTTAAAGGCCGGTTTTGCTCCTTTTTTTAAAACCAGCTCCTCGGAAATACGATCCAGTTCTAGAGTGGTAACACCTTCCTGCACCCTCTCTTTGAGCTCCGCCAATATTTCCGCGACGATACCGTTACTATCCCTGATCTTTTTTATTTCGCTTGGCTGCTTCAGAATGACCATTTAAACTGCTCCCATATCCTGTTCATGGCCTTCCTCAGCGCCGCCTGGCTATCTTTCCTTTCTTCATAAAACCTTCATATTGCCTGGTCAGCAAATGGGTTTCTATCTGACCAGCCGTGTCGAGGGCAACCCCGACGACGATGAGAAGAGCGGTTCCTCCGAAGTAAAAAGGCACGTTGAAATAACCTATCAGAATGCTCGGCAGTACGCAGACGGCGGACACATAAATTGCGCCGCTGAAGGTCAAGCGAGTCAAAACTTCATCGATATAGTCCGCCGTTTTTTTACCGGGCCGGATTCCTGGAACATATCCACCGTATTTTTTCATATTGTCCGCCACATCGACGGGATTGAAGGTGACAGCTGTGTAAAAATAACAGAAAAAAACTATAAATGCAACATATAAAAGTTCATAAAACATCTTGCCGGGAACCAAGGCACCTGCTACTACTTTCATCCACGGATGCGGAATAAAATTCGCTATGGTCGCCGGAAACATGATGATGGAAGAAGCAAAAATCGGTGGGATAACCCCCGCCGTATTTACTTTCAAGGGCAAGTGAGTAGATTGTCCACCATAAATTTTTCTCCCCACGACCCGCTTTGCATACTGAACCGGAATCCTTCGCTGGGCGCTTTCGACAAAGACGATCGTACCAACAACGGCAAGCATCGTTACAATGAGAATGATGATAGAGAATATTCCCATCTCCCCCGCCGACAGGAGCTGAAAAGTATTGATAATCGCCTCTGGTCCTCTACAAACGATCCCGGCAAAAATTATCAGCGAGATGCCGTTACCGATCCCCTTCTCCGTAATCTGCTCCCCCAGCCACATGATAAAAGACGTCCCTGCGGTCAAGGTTATCATGGTCATGAGCCGAAAAGCCCACCCTGGCTCCAGGACAATCGATACCCCCGTCGGTCCTGCCATATTCTCCAGTCCGATAGCGATGCCGAAACCCTGAATAATGCTCAGGATAACCGTTCCGTAACGGGTATACTGGGTAATTTTTCTTCTTCCCGCCTCCCCTTCCTTGGAAAGCTTTTCCAGATGGGGAATGGCAATGGTCAGAAGTTGCAGGATAATAGAGGCACTGATATAGGGCATGATCCCCAGAGCAAATACGGATAGATTGCTCAGGGCGCCCCCGGCAAACATGTCAAAGAGCCCGAGTAGTGATCCCTTGGCCTGTTCGAAGTAGGCTGCTAAAGCCGCAGTATCGATGCCGGGCGTCGTCACATGGCAGCCGATACGATAAACTATCAGAAGGAGAAAGGTGAATAGTATCCTCTTCTGAAGTTCGGGGATCTTTGATATATTACTAAGTCCGCCAATCAAATCAAGCAACCTCTAGGATTGATCCACCGGCAGCTTCGATCTTAGCCTTCGCCCCCTTACTTAGGGCATCCAGCTTTATGGACAGGGCGTGTTGAATGTCCCCTTTCCCCAGTAACTTAATGCCGTCCCCCCTTTTTTTGATAAGGCCCTGTTGGATCAACGCCTCGGCGTCGATAATACTATTTTCGGGGAAGGCATTCAGTTGCACCAGGTTCACGGTGATCATTTCTTTTCTAAATGGGTTCCGGAAGCCGCGTTTTGGGAGTCTCCGCGCCATGGGCATCTGGCCCCCTTCGAATCCGGGCCGTGTACCTCCTCCCGAACGTGCATTTTGCCCCTTGGATCCTTTGCATGCAGTTCCGCCATGCCCGGAACCGTCACCTCGTCCGACCCTTTTACGCTTTTTCCGTGATCCGACCGGTGCCTTTAATGTTTGCAAATCCATATATATACCTATGCCTCCAACTCTTCCATGGAAACCAAGTGGCAAACCTTGCTAACCATACCTCGAATCTCGGGAGTATCGGCAAGCAGGACCGTCCTATTCATTTTCAGAAGCCCCATCCCACGGAGGACCTTTCGCTGTTTTTCAGGCCTTCCTATGTAGCTCCGAATCAATGTTACTTTCAATTTACGTCCCACGAAATATACCCCTTTAAAATAATTACCGACTCTCTAAGAACACCTGCCCACGAAGTTTGGCAATCAGAGCTGGTTCTTTCAGTCGGGTAAGACCTTCAATGGTAGCCTTGACCAGGTTATGGGGATTATGTGATCCTAAACACTTAGTCAGTATGTTATGGACCCCGGCTACCTCCAAGACTGCACGCACAGCGCCCCCGGCAATTAGTCCTGTCCCTTCTGATGCTGGTTTAAGAAGAACCCGGCCAGCCCCATAGATTCCAGTGACTTCATAGGGTATCGTCCTGTTCGTAATGGCAACCTTTTTCATGTTTTTCTTGGCCTGCTCCATTCCTTTTCGGATCGCCTCAGGCACTTCATGCGCTTTACCAAGCCCTGCGCCTACTGATCCCTGTCCATCTCCAACCACGACAATGGCGCTGAAACGGAACCTCCTGCCGCCTTTTACGACTTTGGCTGTCCTGTTGATAGTAATAACCCTGTCTATCAGTTCGACTTCTTCCATCATGATCTTATCCAATCGCCCCTCTTGTTATTGATCCTCAGAATTTCAAGCCAATCTCACGAGCGGCGTCGGCAAGGGCCTTAACCCTTCCATGATACAGAAAGCGCCCCCGATCAAAAACGGCCGCTTCAATCCCGATCGCCTTGAGCCGCACCGCCACTAACTTGCCTACTTCCTTGGCCGCTTCCGACTTTTTCATTTTTCCAAGTCCATCTCGCAACTCCGGACTCAGAGTCGAAGCCTCTACCAATGTCTTCCCAAGATCATCCGCAATGGCCTGCACGTAGATATGCTTCGCCGTCCTGAAAACAGCAAGGCGGGGCCTTTCCTGAGTCCCTGAGACCTTGCCCCGGACTCGGGCTTTTCTCTTCTCTCTGACCTTTTCAACCTTCGATCCCAATTCGTCTACCTCTTCAAAAGGATATATGACAATTTTTTATCTATCACGAACCTACAGATTTGCCGACTTTCCTGCGAACCTGCTCTCCAACATATTTAATGCCTTTCCCTTTGTAAGGTTCCGGCTTTCTCATCTCTCGGATTTCTGAAGCCACCTTGCCTACGAGTTGCTTGTCAATACCGGAAACGACAATGTTGACAAGCTTTTCTATCTTGATGGCAATCCCCTCCGGAACCTTGTACTCAAGGGGAGCGGAAAAGCCAAGGACCATTTTCAAAACATTATTGTTCAATTCGGCGCGATAACCTACACCGGATATCTCCAGGCCCTTCTCAAACCCCTTGCTTACTCCTGTGACCATATTGTTCACCAAGGTCCTTGCCAGACCATGAGCCGACCTTCCCATACGATTATCGACCAGTCGTTTGATGACAACAGTACTTTTTTCAAGGGAAAATTCAATCCCCGGTGGTAAGACTGCTGACAACTGTCCGTTCGGACCCGATACCTTGACTACCCCCGCCTCCTGCGCAATCTGGACACCGGCAGGCAATTCTATGGGTTTTTTTCCAATTCTCGACATTATTATCTCCCGACCGTATTCACAATATCCTCAGATACGGTTACCACACTTTACAGAGAATTTCTCCACCAACCTTCGAATCCCTTGCTTCTTGATCCGTCATGATCCCCCGGGACGTAGACAGGATCGCAATGCCATACCCGTTCAATACCTTGGGGATGTCCTGGCTGTGTACATAAACCCTCCTGCCCGGCTTGCTGACTCTCTGAATGTCTGTCAGAACGAAACTTCTCGAATCGGGATAAACGAGCTCTATTCGCAAGCTTTCCCGATCATATTTATCCTTCTTGAGTTCATATCCCGTGATGAACCCTGCCTTTTTCAAAACGTCGGCAATATTTGCGTTCATTCTTGACGAGAGAACCTCCACGGTTTTAAAATGCATCCGATTGGCATTTCGGATCCTGGTCAACATATCTGCAATTGGATCGGTCATTCCCATGAGTACGGCTCCTTTATTGATCTACCAGCTCGCTTTGATCACCCCGGGGAGCTCCCCCTTGGTGGCAAGATTCCTCAGACATATCCTGCACATATCAAACTTACGATAATACGCCCGTGGCCTTCCGCACAAAGGACAGCGGTTGTACTGCCGGACCGAAAATTTCAGTTTCCTTTTTGCTTTTGCGATAAGAGATTTTTTCGCCACGCTTCTATTCCTCCAGCCGCTATTTCGGCCTAATTTCTAAAAGGCATGCCCATCAGCCTTAAAAGCTCCCGGGCTTCTTCATCCGTTTTTGCCGTCGTCACAATCACCACATTCATGCCCCGGACTTTATCTATTTTGTCATATTCGATTTCCGGGAAAATGATCTGCTCCTTGAGTCCCAAGGCAAAATTTCCTCTGCCGTCAAATGACTTGGGAGCAATTCCACGGAAGTCCCTGACCCGGGGCAAATTTATATTCACCAGGCGGTCAAAGAATTCAAACATTCTTTCGCGCCTGAGGGTTACCCGGCAACCAATGGACATCCCCTGGCGGAGCTTGAAGGTAGCGATGGATTTCCTCGCCTTCGTGATAACAGGTTTTTGCCCCGTGATGGTGGACAGTTCCTGGACGGCGATATCCAGAATTTTGGCATTCTGAATGGCTTCACCGAGGCCCATGTTAAGAACGATTTTTTCCAGTCTCGGCACCTCCATACGATTCTTGTAATGGAATTTACCGATCAACGCCGAAACCACTTCTTTTTGATAATACTCTTTGAGTCTTGCCATATTGATCGACCTATGCGTCTAAAATATCCTGACATTTCTTACAGATACGGACCTTTTGCCCATCATCCAGAACTTTGTGACCGAGGCGTACACCGGTGTCGCATTTACTACAGAAATAGGAAACATTGGTAATGTGGAGTGATCCTTCCTTTTCCACTATTCCGCCTTTACCTTTAGCATCCGGTTTTTGATGTCGCTTGACAAAGTTGAGTTTCTCAACAATTATCCGATCTTTATCCCTTAAGATTCTTATGATCTTGCCGGTTTTACCTTTTTCCTTGCCGGCATTGACCTTCACCATATCTCCCTTTTTCAACTGCTTCCCATGCATTTTTTCGTTCCTTGTTTCCATATCCGTCCGTCTATCCCTTAGAGTACCTCAGGGGCCAAAGAGATGATTTTCATGAACTGCTTTGCTCTCAGTTCCCGAGCTACGGGGCCAAATATCCTGGTTCCGATCGGCTCCATCTGATTAGAAATCAGGACGGCTGAATTATCATCAAATTTCAGATAAGACCCATCCTGCCTTCGCACCTCTTTGACCGTGCGGACGATGACGGCTTTCATGACATCCCCTTTCTTAACCTTAGAATTGGGAATGGCTTCCTTCACCGATACCACAATGACATCGCCAACACTGGCATAGCGCCGCTTCGACCCCCCCAGAACTTTGATGCAGGCAACTTTCTTTGCACCCGAGTTGTCTGCCACATTTAGAATGGTCTGCATCTGAATCATAATACTGCTCCGCCTTCACAAAAGTCCCAATGCTACTTGGCTCGCTCCAGAATGGTCCGCATCCGCCACCGCTTGTCCCTGCTCAGTGGCCGAGATTCAACAATGAGAACCTTATCTCCTACACGACACTGATTGCCTTCATCGTGGGCCTTGTATTTCGCATATTGTCTTATATATTTGTGGAAAACAGCGTGTTTGACCAAGCGCTCCGTACGAACAACTATGGTTTTTTCCATTTTGCTGCTGACCACCACACCCTTGATCGCTCTTTGGTTCCCCCGGCCTTCCATGACTACTGACCCTCCTTCTGTCTCAAGACAGTCTTGATACGGGCTATGTTTTTCCTTGTTTGGCCCAACGTAGAGGGAGAATCCAATTGCCCAGAAGTGTGACGAAGCTTCAAGCGAAAGAGCTCTTCATCAAGTTCCTGGTTTTTCTGCTGTAATTCATCGATGCTCAGATCCCTCAGCTCATTAACTTTCATCAGCCATCTCCGTTGATAAAAACTTGACTCCAATGGGGAGTTTATGGGCTGCAAGGCGGAAGGCTTCCTTGGCAATTTCCGGGGAAACACCGCGCATTTCATAAAGGATCATTCCCGGTTTGACAACGGCCACCCATTCTTCCGGAGCTCCCTTTCCTTTTCCCATACGGGTCTCTGCAGGTTTCTTTGTCACGGCCTTATGAGGAAAAGCCCGAATCCATATCTTCCCGCCCCGTTTTACGTGCCTCGTCATCGCCACACGAGCCGATTCAATTTGTCTTGCTGTTACCCAACCGCACTCCGTTGCCTGTAGTCCGAACTCACCGAAGGCGACGGTATTGCATCTCGTTGCCTGACCTGTCATGCGGCCCCGCTGCGGCTTTCTATATTTGACCCTTTTCGGCATTAACATGGTTCAAAAACCCCTGTCTGAAATCCTTGCTCAATCTTATGTCTATCGTTCGCGCTCGCTTTTGGTTTTAAGTATTTCACCATGAAATATAAATACTTTCACACCAATTTTGCCATATGCGGTCCTAGCCTCTGCAAAACCCCAGTCAATATCGGCCCGCAAGGTATGGAGGGGAACGCGCCCTTCACGATACCACTCGGCCCTGGCCATTTCCGCGCCTCCGAGCCTTCCCGAACAGTTGACGCGTATTCCCTTTGCTCCAAATTTCATGGATGAGTTTACACCCTTCCTCATGGCCCGCCGGAAAGCAATTCTTCTCTCCAATTGCTGGGCGACGTTTTCCGCAACGAGTTGAGCGTCGATCTCCGGCTTTCGGACTTCCAGAATATTAATAATAATGTCGCTGCTGCTCACCTTTTCGAGATCTTTTTTCAATTTCTCTATTTCAGATCCCTTTTTGCCAATAATGATTCCGGGACGGGCAGCATAGATATTGACTTTAGCTTTATTCGCGGCCCTCTCAATCTCAATCCTTGAAATACCGGCATGATAGAGTTTTTGTTTGAGATACCGGCGGATGCGGATATCTTCGTGAAGGAGCTCGCTGTAGTTTTTCTCAGAAAACCAAAGCGATTTCCATGTTTTAACACCACCCAGCCTCAAACCGATCGGATTAACCTTCTGACCCAATCTTCCACCTCCTAAAGATGTATCTATGCCTCGTCAAGGACAACGGTAATATGACTCATTCTCTTCTTAATCGCTGCCGCCCGGCCCTGAGCCCTTGCACGCCAGCGCTTCAGCGAAGGTCCCTGATCAACGAATACTTCCTTCACAAAGAGAACATTTTCATCAATGTTCGTGTTCTGTTTTGCGTTGGCCAAAGCAGACTTAAGAACTTTTCCCACCAGCATGGCCCCATACTTTCTTGTAAAGGAAAGTATTTTTTCGGCCTCCGCGACCTTCTTACCTCGGATAAGATCAACGACGAGTCGCGCCTTCTGGGGTGATATTCGTATATATTTAGCAACAGCCTTTGCTTCCATAGCCTTACTCCAAACCTTGCCGTTGTCGAACACGGCAGGATTATCTTCTCACCTTCGATTTCCTGTCTCCGGCATGACTAAAAAAGGTCCTTGTCGGAGCAAACTCACCCAGCTTATGTCCAACCATGTTTTCTGTTACAAAAACAGGAATGAACTTTTTACCGTTATGGACGGCGAATGTATGACTGATGAGATCAGGGGTGATCGTCGACCGTCGTGACCAAGTTTTTATGACTGCCTTACTCCCCGCCGCTTCTGCTTTCCTGACTTTTTCAAGCAGTTTAGCCTCGATGTATGGACCCTTTCTTACCGACCTTGCCACCTTCTAACCTCTTCTCTTTACGATGTATTTATCCGTGCTTTTGTTCGTCCTTGTTTTGTGCCCTTTAGTCGGAACTCCCCAGGGAGTGCAGGGATGTCTTCCTCCCGACGATTTCCCTTCTCCTCCACCCATGGGATGATCGACGGGATTCATGGCCACCCCTCTTACCTTGGGTCGTTTCCCAAGCCAGCGTGTTCTTCCCGCCTTGCCGATACTGATATTTTCATGTTCGATATTACCAATCTGACCTATGGTAGCCTTGCAGGCAAGGAAGATTTTCCTGACTTCGCCCGAAGGAAGGCGTACTTGCGCATACCCCCCTTCCTTGGCCATCAGTTGACCATAAGTACCGGCGCTACGGATAATCTGTCCACCCCGGCCGATTTTAAGTTCCACGTTATGAATAAGAGTACCCAAGGGAATATTTTTGAGCGGAATGGCGTTGCCCGGTTTGATATCGGCCCGTTCGCCGCTGACGACAACATCGCCCACAACTATCTTGTCCGGGGCAATAATATAACGTTTATCGCCGTCCGCATAGTTCAACAAGGCAATCCTTGCGGAACGGTTGGGATCGTACTCAATTGACGCTACTCGCGCCGGGATATCTATTTTATCCCTTCTGAAATCGACAAGACGGTATCTTCGTTTATGACCGCCTCCGATATGTCGGCTCGTCATCCGACCATTGACGTTCCGCCCACCGCTTTTCTTCAACGGGCGCAGAAGGCTTTTTTCAGGCTTCGACGCAGTAACTTCCTCAAAATCAGAACAGGTCTGAAATCGTCTTCCTGGTGATGTCGGTTTGTACGTTTTGATTGCCATGATCCGTTCCCTTAAAACTTATTACACACCTTCAAAAACCTCGATACGACTGCCAGGCGCCAAGGTAACCACTGCCTTCTTCCATGCGGGTTTCTCCCCCAGGATCTTGCCTTGCCGCTTCTTCTTCCCCGGCACATTCATAACCGCCACGTTGACAACCTTGACTTTGAATAGCTTTTCGACAGCATTGCCGATTTCGATCTTGTTTGCCCGGCGATCCACTTCAAAGAAGTATTTGTTCGCTTCGTCTTTAGCGATGGTGCTCTTTTCTGTAACCAGCGCTTTTTTTATTATCTTATATAATTCCATTATGATCGTAACGCCCCCTCAATGTTCTTCACGGACGGTTCCAGCAAAACCACATGATCATGATTCAAAAGGTCATAGACATTGATGCCTTCCGAACGAATCATTTTGATATTCTTGAGGTTCCTTGAAGATTTCTCCAGGACAGGATTGGATTTGTCTATTACAACAAGGGCTTTTTTCATCCCAAAACGATCAACGACTTCCTTGAATTTCTTTGTCTTGATTCCTTCCATGGGAAAATCATTAAGAATGATCATCCGGTCTTCTTTAAATTTTTGGCTCAGTGCTGATATCAAGGCGAGCTTTCTAACCTTTTTGGTAACTTTATAGGAGTAGTCCCTGGGCAGGGGTCCGAAAACGGTGCCACCTCCGCGCCATATGGGGGAACGACTCGTTCCTGCTCTCGCCCGCCCTGTTCCCTTCTGGCGCCAGGGTTTTTTTCCACCGCCCCTGATGTCCCGTCTCGTCTTTGTACATGCTGTTCCACTACGCCGGGAGATCAGTTGCATCCTGACCACTTCATAAATCACCGCTTCATTGACCGGGGCGCCAAAAATCTGATCGCTAAGGTCAATTTCGGATACCTTCTTGTTTTCTATATCATACACTGCCGCTACTGGCATGTTCACCACCCTGGATTTCTATACAAATACTATTTTTTGATCGCCTGCCTGATCAGAACGACACCCTGCTTCCCTCCAGGAATCGAACCTTTCACCAAAATTGCATTATCCTCGGGTCTTACAACCAGGACTTGCATATTTTGCACGGTATTTCTCTCGCATCCCATTTGCCCCGGAAGTTTCCGGCCCTTGAAAACATGGGACGGTTCTGCGCTGGCTCCTATCGAACCGGGAGCCCGGTGAAACATGGACCCATGGGTCGCCCTGCCACCCCTGAAACCATGCCTCTTTATAACACCGGCAAACCCTTTTCCCTTTGATGTTCCGGTTATATCCACGTAATCCCCCGGCTTGAAGACGTCCACCCGCACTTCCTGCCCGAGTTCAAATCCACTAGTATCCCCTCGCAACTCACGGAGGATGCGGAAGAAACCCTTGTCTGCCTTCTGGAAATGCCCCTGGAGGGGTTTCGTTACATGTTTTTGCTTGATACGACTGCATCCAATTTGGACAGCGTCATATCCTTCTCGCTGCACGGTCTTTTTCTGAATGACAACAGAAGGCTCCACTTCGATAACCGTTGCCGGCACGGCCGCGCCATCTTCAGTAAAGACTTGCGTCATGCCTAATTTCCTGCCAATAAGTCCCTTTCTCATCTCGCTTCTCTAATCGCCTAAAAAAATCAGGAGATGGATAGAGTTATATCCTTCCATCTCCTGTCATGTGTAACCTATAGTTTGATCTCCACGTCCACACCAGCAGATAAATCGAGCTTCATTAGGGCATCGACTGTCGACTGCGTAGGTTCGATGATATCAATCAATCGCTTGTGCGTCCTGATTTCAAATTGTTCCCGGGACTTTTTGTCCACATGGGGCGAACGATTGACACAATAACGATTGATCTCCGTAGGCAGTGGAATGGGACCGGCAACCCGGGCCCCCGTACGCTTGGCTGTCTCGACAATATCTTCTACCGATCTGTCCAGTAGTTTGTGATCGTATGCCTTAAGACGAATTCTTATTCTCTGGTCTTTCATGGTCGCGCTGGACCCCTCTTCATTATTCGATTACCTTGCTGACAACACCGGAGCCAACAGTTCGGCCACCCTCGCGAATTGCAAATCGCAGCTGTTCCTCCATGGCGATAGGCGTAATCAGATCAATTTCCATCTCGACATTATCCCCAGGCATGACCATTTCCACGCCCTCGGGCAGTACGGCCACACCGGTCACATCCGTCGTCCGGAAATAAAACTGGGGTCGGTAACCCGAAAAGAACGGCGTATGACGACCACCCTCCTCCTTCGTCAGAATATAGACCTGCGCCTTGAATTTCGTGTGGGGGGTAATGGAACCGGGCTTCGCCACAACTTGACCCCTTTCAACTTCTTCCCTCTTAGTTCCTCTGAGCAGCACCCCGATATCGTCGCCGGCCCGGCCTTCGTCCAATGTCTTCCGAAACATTTCCACGCCGGTGCATACGGTCTTGAAGGTCGGGCGAATCCCGACGATTTCCACTTCTTCTCCCGTCTTGACGATGCCCCTGTCCACTCTGCCCGTTACCACTGTCCCACGACCGGAGATGCTGAAAACATCACCAATGGGCATCAGAAAGGGTTTGTCCAGAACACGCACAGGTTCGGGAATATAGTTATCAACGGCATCCAGGAGTTCCCAGATGGATTTGGCATCTTCAGAAGCAGAATCATCCGTTTCCAGAGCCTTAAGTGCCGATCCGCGGATGATGGGAATTTCGTCTCCCGGGAACTGGTAATCTTTCAGAAGGTCCCTCAGTTCCAACTCCACCAGGTCGAGAAGCTCTGGATCATCGACGAGATCCACTTTATTCATATAGACCACCACATAGGGTACCTGGACCTGTCTGGCCAGCAAAATATGTTCTCTGGTTTGGGGCATGGGACCATCGGAGGCGGCTACGACAAGGATCGTACCGTCCATATGGGCGGCGCCGGTAATCATATTCTTGATATAATCGGCGTGACCAGGGCAGTCAACATGGGCATAATGCCTTTTGTCTGTCTGATACTCCACATGGCAGATATTGATGGTAACACCTCTTTCCTTCTCCTCCGGTGCATTATCGATGGAGTCAAAGGGCCTGAACTCGGCGAAGCCTTTCTTGGACAAGTGCTTGGTAATTGCTGCCGTCAATGTCGTTTTACCGTGATCCACGTGACCAATGGTACCGATATTCATATGCGGCTTTGTCCTTTCATATTTCTTCTTACCCATCTCTACTTACCTCCTTCGTCTTTTGAAAAAATCTCTTATATGTTTACGACCCTTTGCTCTTGGACTGTCCTTATATTAAACCCTGCTTCAAAACCGATAGTGGGCAAATGCCTTGTTGGCCTCCGCCATTTTATGAACGGCTTCCCGCTTCTTAATAGCCGCCCCTCTATTGTTGGCCGCATCGATTAGCTCCGCTGCCAGCTTTTCCTTCATCGTCTTATCCGTCCGCTCCTTGGCATGGGTAATCAACCAGCGGATAGCCAAGGCAACTCGTCGTGACGGCTGAACCTCTGTGGGAACCTGGTAAGTAGATCCGCCGACTCTTCTCGATTTGACCTCAATCACCGGTTTCACATTATTCAATGCCTTTTCAAAAACATCCACGGGGGACTCTTTAATCCTCTTTTCAATAAGATCAAGCGCCCCATAGAGAATCGACTCAGCGGTACTTTTCTTTCCCTGCTTTAAAAGATTGTTGACGAACTGGGCCACCATCTTGTTGTGATACTTGGGATCAGGAATGATCTCTCTCTTTGTTACTTCTCGTCTTCTCGGCATGATGATCTAACCCCGTTTAGCTCGGCTTTTTGGCGCCGTATTTGGATCTTCCCTGTTTTCTGCCCTGAACACCAACCGCATCAAGGGTTCCACGGACAATGTGATAGCGCACCCCGGGAAGGTCCTTGACTCTGCCCCCTCGGACAAGGACTACCGAGTGCTCCTGAAGGTTGTGACCCACACCCGGAATATAGGAAGTTACCTCGTATCCACTCGTCAGGCGAACCCTGGCCACTTTTCTTAACGCCGAGTTCGGCTTTTTAGGCGTTGATGTATAGACCCGCACACAAACCCCCCGACGTTGCGGGGAGCCTCCAAGGGCCGGCGTTTTCGTCTTTCCCTCTATCTTGGTCCTTCCCTTCCGGACCAATTGGTTTATCGTTGGCATTGCTCCTCCAAAAAAGCTTCAACTGTCTCTTCAGACAGGTACCGCAAAGTTTGGTTTACTACCAATAAGATGATCAGATGTCAAGCACTTTCTCATCCAAAATTCCTTCCACCTCCCGGCTTTCAAGGACCACCGGATCTTCGGCGAGTGTTTTTATACCGAGTTTCCGGTACATGGGCAATCCCGTTCCGGCAGGAATCAGACGTCCCATAATGACGTTTTCCTTCAAACCACGGAGATAATCCGTTTTACCAGCCAGACTTGCCTCCGTCAGCACCCGCGTGGTCTCCTGGAAGGAAGCGGCGGAAATGAAGCTCTGGGTTGACAGGGAGGCCTTGGTAATGCCCAGCAGAATGGGTTTACCGATTGCCGGTCTTCCCCCCTCCGCAGCCACACGCCCATTCTCTTCCTGAAATCGATAACGTTCCACTTGTTCATCGGCAATAAAAGTAGTATCCCCCGGATCGACGATCTTTATTCGCCTGAGCATCTGGCGGACGATAACTTCTATATGCTTATCGTTAATCTTGACGCCCTGGAGCCGGTAGACTTCCTGAACCTCATCGACAAGATAACGGGCCAGTTCCTTTTCAC
Organism: Deltaproteobacteria bacterium; assembly: GCA_026388335.1. Taxonomy (GTDB): domain Bacteria; phylum Desulfobacterota; class Syntrophia; order Syntrophales; family UBA8958; genus UBA8958. The sequence continues at coordinate 8,209 of JAPLJZ010000259.1, read as the reverse complement.
CTTTAATCGACAAAAGGTCATGGGGGTTATTAACACCATCCATCAGGGGCTCCCCTTCCATTACCCGGTCGCCCTCCTGAACACTAACATGCTTACCCTTGGGAATAAGATATTCCTTATCCTCGCCGCTGTCCGGGGTGACAATAACCTTTCTCTTGCCCTTGGCGTCCTTGCCATACGACACAACCCCTTTGATTTCACTGATCACGGCGTATTCCTTTGGTTTTCTCGCTTCAAACAGCTCGGCTACCCGGGGAAGACCGCCGGTAATATCCTTGGTCTTGGTTGTCTCCCGGGGGATCTTGGCGATAATATCTCCGGCGCTGGCCTGGTATCCTTCCGAAACAACGATATTGGCCCCCACCGGCAACAGGTGACGGGCAACCATAGCCGTACCGGGAACCTTGGCCGTCCTGCCTTTCTTGTCTTTGATCGATACCCGGGGTCGCATATCCGTTCCCTTGGATTCGACGACCACCTTACGGGAAAGGCCGGTGACCTCATCAACCTGTTCCTGCATGGATTTACCCTCGATGATGTCGCCGTACTTGATTATACCGTCGACCTCAGCAAGGATCGGGATAGAGAAGGGATCCCACTCGGCAATCAACGTCGCCTGTCTTTCCTGCCCTGTTTTGGCATCTTTCCGGGGACCGTAAACAACATCTCCCTCCTTGACCTTCAGATGCGCCCCATACGGAACAGCATATTTCCCGCGGTTTCGCCCCTGATCATCAAGGACGTGGATCTCGCCATTACGATTCATTACGACAAGATCTCCGGTCAGAATCTTGACCGTAGAGAGGCCCACGAACTTGACTGTGCCATCATGCCTGGCCTGGAGGGTGGAATGCTCATCAAACTTCGCCGTCCCGCCGATATGGAACGTTCTCATGGTCAGCTGCGTACCCGGCTCCCCGATGGATTGGGCGGCGATAATGCCGACTGCTTCACCGATGTTGACAATATGACCGTGGGCAAGATCTCGACCATAGCACATAGCACAGGTGCCATGCCTGGACTTGCAGGTGAGAACGGAGCGAATGTTGACCCTCTCGATACCGGCGCGGTCAATTCTTTCCGACAAAGCCTCATCGATTGCTTCGTTTGCCTGGACAAGTATTTCTCCCGTAAAGGGATCGGCTATCTCTTCCAGGACAACCCTTCCCAGGACACGCTCTCCGGCTGTTTCAATGATCTCTCCACCTTCCATGAGGGCAGAGACGTAAATGCCATCGATGGTCCCGCAATCCTCTTCGCTAATTATGCAATCCTGGGCAACATCCACAAGCCTTCTGGTTAAATAGCCTGAATTGGCTGTCTTCAGCGCTGTATCGGCAAGACCTTTCCTGGCACCGTGAGTGGAGATGAAGTATTGGAGAACCGTCAGTCCTTCACGGAAATTGGCGGTAATCGGCGTTTCGATGATTTCCCCCGAGGGTTTGGCCATCAGACCGCGCATACCCGCCAACTGACGGATTTGAACGGCTGATCCCCGCGCTCCGGAATCTGCCATCATGAAAATGGGGTTGAAACTATCGGCCCGTTTCTTTTCCCCTGAAATGGTTGTAATCTCAGTCGTAGCTATACCACTCATCATTTCCACGGCGATCTTTTCAGTCGCCTGCGCCCAGATATCGATGACCTTATTATATCGTTCTCCATCCGTGATCAGACCATCCATGTACTGCTTCTGAATTTTCAAAACGTCCTTGTCGGCCATCCCCACAATCTCCTTTTTATTGCTGGGAACAACCATATTGTGAATGGCAATGGAAGCTCCTGAAGTGGTGGCGTATTTGAAGCCCAAGTCCTTGAGACGATCTGCCAAAAGGACGGTAGTTTTCGCTCCACATGTCCGGTAACTGTAGTCGATGAGGTTGGCAAGTTCCTTCTTGTTCATGACCTTGTTGACGAGGTCAAAAGAAATACCTTCCGGAATAACCTCATAGAGCATCATCCGCCCTACGGTAGTTTCCTTCCTCTCTCCGTTTATCCGGACCACAATTCGCGCATGTAGATCCACACTGCCGGCATCCAGGGCTCTCCGCACCTCCTCGGGATCAGAAAAAACCATCCCCGTCCCGCGCACATCGGCTTTTGACCGTGTAAGATAATAGATCCCGAGGACGATATCCTGGCTCGGAATAATGATCGGTTTACCGTTTGCGGGAGACAGGATGTTGTTTGTGGACATCATCAATACCCGGGCTTCCGTCTGTGCTTCGATAGACAGGGGAACATGGACCGCCATTTGATCGCCGTCAAAATCAGCATTAAAAGCGGTACAGACCAAGGGATGGAGTTGAATAGCCTTACCCTCAATGAGAATCGGTTCAAAGGCCTGGACTCCCAAACGGTGCAGCGTGGGAGCACGGTTCAGCATTACAGGGTATTCCCGGACGACTTCATCCAGGGCATCCCATACTTCCGATGGTTCGCGTTCCACCATTTTCTTGGCGCTTTTAACGGTTGTAACATAACCCTTTTCCATAAGACGGTTATAGACAAAGGGTTTAAACAGCTCCAAGGCCATCTGCTTGGGAAGACCGCATTGGTGCAGCCGTAAATCCGGCCCCACGGTGATGACGGACCGACCTGAATAGTCCACCCGCTTGCCCAGTAGATTTTGGCGGAAACGTCCCTGTTTTCCCTTGAGCATGTCGGACAGGGAGCGGAGGGGACGCTTGTTGGTGCCGGTTATCGCCCGTCCCCGGCGTCCGTTATCGAACAGGACGTCTACAGCTTCCTGGAGCATTCTCTTTTCATTACGGATAATGATCTCCGGGGCATTGAGTTCCATGAGGCGCTTCAGCCTGTTATTACGGTTGATCACCCGCCGGTAGAGATCATTGAGATCTGATGTTGCGAAGCGGCCGCCATCGAGAGGAACGAGGGGACGCAGATCGGGAGGAATGACGGGAAGAACGGTGAGAACCATCCATTCCGGTTTGTTTCCCGATTTCTTCAATGCCTCCACAACCTTAAGCCTCTTGACAAGCTTCTTCTTTTTCGTGTCCGATACGGCCGTCTTCAATTCCTCGCGCAGTTCCGCATCCAGATTGACCAGATTCAATTCTTCGAGAAGTTTTCGGACCGCCTCGGCGCCAATGCCCACACTAAAGGCGTCTTCACCATATTGCTCTTTGAGCTCATGGACTTCCTCCTCCGACAGCAGTTCCTTCTTCTTCAGAGAAGTGCCCTTGGGATCCATGACAATCCACGCTTCAAAGTAGAGGACCTTCTCCAGTTCTTTGAGGGTGAGATCGAGGACGTTACCGATCCTGCTGGGCAGACTCTTCAGGAACCAGATATGCGCTACGGGTGTGGCAAGCTTGATATGCCCCAACCTTTCCCGGCGCACCTTGGACTGGATGACTTCCACTCCGCACTTCTCACAGATAACGCCCCGGTGTTTCATCCGTTTGTAACGGCCGCAGAGACATTCATAGTCCTTGACAGGCCCGAAGATCTTGGCGCAGAATAATCCATCCTTCTCAGGTTTGAATGTTCGATAATTGATTGTCTCCGGTTTCTTGACCTCGCCATTGGTATTCGGCCGCGCCGACCAGGCGAGGATCTTTTCCGGTGAAGCAATAGAAATCCGGATCGCATTGAAGCGGACGGGATCCTTTGGTTTTTCAAAGTAGGTGAATACGTCTTCCACGCATGCTCTCCTTAACTTTATTCCTCGATTAATTCGACGTCCAGGCAGAGGCTCTGGAGTTCCTTGACGAGTACGTTGAAGGACTCCGGCAGGCCCGGTTCCAGGGTATGTTCCCCTTTGACGATGGCCTCGTACATTCTCGTTCTACCCGCCACGTCGTCCGATTTCACCGTCAGAAATTCCTGGAGGGAATAGGCGGCGCCGTAAGCCTCCATGGCCCATACTTCCATCTCACCGAGGCGCTGTCCACCGAACTGCGCCTTGCCCCCTAAGGGCTGCTGGGTAACTAGAGAGTACGGCCCGATGGAACGGGCATGGATCTTGTTGTCTACCAGGTGATGGAGTTTCAGCATGTAGATCATTCCTACCGTAATCTCCTGATCAAAGGGTTCTCCTGTCCTACCATCGAACAGCACCGTCTGGCCCTTCTCAGGAAGATTTGCCGTCTTGAGCATGTGACGGATTTCGCTTTCGTCGGCACCGTCAAAGACAGGCGTTGAAAACGCCACCCCACTTTTCAACCGGTAAACAAGCCGTTGTATTTCATCGTCGGTGGCAGCGTTTACAAAATGTTCACACTCCGGCGATGCGTAGATCGCCTTGATCTCTTTCTTGACCAGTTCCAGGTTCTCCTGCGTTTTCAACATCTGGTTTATTTTATCACCCAGGCCCTTGGCCGCCCACCCCAGATGGGTTTCCAGAATCTGGCCCACATTCATTCGGGAGGGAACACCTAAGGGATTAAGAACGATATCCACCTGGGTCCCGTCCGTAAAGAAGGGCATATCCTCTTCCGGCAGGATACGGGAAAGCACCCCCTTGTTCCCGTGACGACCCGCCATTTTATCTCCCACGGAGAGCTTCCTCTTGATGGCCACATAGACCTTCACCATTTTAATCACACCGGGGGGCAACTCATCGCCGGCTTTCAGTTTCTCGACCTTTTCCTTAAAATATGCATCGATAAGTTCGGTCTTCCGGGCCAGATTTTCATGGAGCATGCGGATCTTTTCTTCCGTCTCTTCAGCCCCGACAAGGGCGATATCCTTCCACAGATCGAAGGGTATTTTATCTAAAAACTCACTTGTAATCACATCTCCCTTTTTGAGATAGACCTTCTTCTTTGCATCGGCAAGTTTGGCAGCCGCTGTCTTACCTGTAAGCATCTCCGAGATTCTGAGTCGCACGGAATCGAGAATAATCCGGATTTCATCAGTCCGGTCCTTTTCAATGGAGGTCAGGGCTTCCTCTTCTATTTCCTGGGAACGATGATCTTTTTCAACTCCCTTACGGGTGAAGATCTTGGCATCGATAACCGTCCCCTCTACCCCGGGAGGCACCCGGAGGGATGTGTCTCTAACATCACTGGCTTTTTCTCCAAAGATCGCCCGGAGCAACTTTTCTTCTGAGGATAACTGCGTCTCTCCCTTGGGCGTGATCTTTCCCACCAGGATATCGCCCGGCTTGACGGAAACACCCATCCGAACGATACCGCTGTCATCAAGGTTCTTCAGGGCCTCTTCGCCGACATTCGGGATATCCCTGGTGATCTCCTCTTTCCCCAGCTTTGTATCCCGGGCCATGGTCTCGAATTCTTCGATATGAATCGAGGTGTAGATATCTTCCTTGACCACCCGCTCGCTGACTAATATAGAATCCTCATAGTTATAACCTCCCCAGGACATGAAGGCCACCATGACATTCCGCCCCAAGGCCAGTTCGCCATTATCGGTGGCGGGACCGTCGGCAATAATATCACCCCGGCGCACCCGATCACCTTTGACGGCAATAGGTTTCTGGTTGAAGCAGGTATCCTGATTGGAACGTTGATATTTGATCAGATTATAGATATCCACCCCGATATCCAGGTTATCGTCCTCCGCACCGTCACATTTTACGACAATTCGCGAGGCATCGACATTTTCCACTACCCCATCCCTTTTTGCCGCCACAACGGCGCCGGAATCTCTCGCTACAATCGCTTCCATCCCCGTACCGACCAGCGGAACGGCGGGACGCATGAGCGGCACAGCCTGTCGCTGCATGTTTGACCCCATTAGCGCCCGGTTGGCGTCATCGTGTTCAAGGAACGGGATAAGCGTCGCCGCAACACTGACCAGTTGATTAGGGGAAACATCCATATAGTTGATCTCGGAGGGTTCGACGGTGATAAAATCGCCGCCCTTGCGGGCAGAGATCATCTCGCCAATAAACCTTCCCTTCTTATCGAGAGGACGATCCGCCTGGGCAACAATAAAATTTTCCTCTTCGATGGCCGTCATGTAGCGGACTTCATCCAGAACCCGTCCATCCTCGACAAGGCGATAAGGGGTTTCAATAAAACCGAACTCATTAACCCTGGCATAGGTACTCAGGGAAACAATAAGTCCGATGTTAGGTCCTTCCGGCGTCTCTACGGGACAAATCCGCCCGTAGTGGGTAGGATGGACATCCCGGACTTCAAATCCCGCTCTCTCTCTGGTGAGCCCGCCCGGACCGAGGGCGGAAAGCCTTCGTTTATGGGTAATCTCGGATAAGGGATTGGTCTGATCCATGAACTGAGACAACTGACTGCTGCCAAAAAACTCGTTTACCACGGCCGAGACCGGCTTGGCGTTGACAAGATCATGGGGCATCATGGTCTCAATATCTTGTAAGCTCATCTTTTCCTTGATGGCCCTTTCCATCCGGACCAAACCGATACGATATTGATTTTCAATCAGTTCCCCCACGGATCTCACCCGCCGGTTGCCAAGATGATCGATATCGTCAACACTGTAATCACCACCGCCGTTCTTCAGCTCGATGAGATATTTTACCGCCGCCATGATATCTTCTTTTCTCAGGACCGTAACATCCGTGGGGACATCGAGACGGAGCTTATAATTCATCTTGGCGCGGCCAACATCGGACAGGTCATAGGTTTCCGGTTCAAAAAAGAGGCTCCGGAAAAAGGCATTGGCCGTCTCAGGTGTAGGCGGATTGCTGGGCCGGAGGCGCCGGTATATTTCGATGACGGCATCTTCCACAGCTTCGATCCGGTCAACCAGGAGGGTATCGCGGATCGAGGCATTGGCTCGCTCCTCATCGAGATGGATGAAACGGGCTTCTTTAATATTTTTCGCCCGCAAGAGTTTCAGTCCATCCCGGTCAAGTTCTTCGTTACACCGAAGCAGGATCTCCCCTGTCTCAGGATCCAGGATGTCGGAGGAAAGGATCTTGCCGATAACATCGGTTTCATCCATGGCAATGCGGTTGATCCCCACGTCAGACATCTTCTTCAACAACACCTTGTTGATTTTTCTGCCCTTTTTTACAATAACCTCTCCCGATTTGAGATCCTTTATGTCATCAGGGGCCTTCTCGCCCATGAGCGACCCATCAACAGCCATGAAAAACTGTTCCTCATCCAGGAATATTGTTTCAATGCTGTAGAAGTAATTCAAGATATATTCTGTTGAATTACCCATGGCCTTCAGCAGGATTGTAACCGGCATCTTACGTCTGCGGTCGATACGCACGAAAAGAATATCCTTCGAATCGAATTCCAGATCCAGCCAGGACCCCCGAATGGGGATCACGCGGGCCGAATAGATCAGTTTCCCGCTGGCCAGGGTTTTCCCTTTGTCGTGATCGAAAAAGATGCCCGGTGAGCGATGGAGCTGGCTGACGATGACCCGTTCCGTTCCATTAACGATAAACGTTCCGTTTTCGGTCATTAAAGGAATTTCACCGAAATAAATTTCCTGCTCCTTGATATTACTGATCTGCTTCTGGCCCGTACCCGGATCGACATCAAAGATAAGCAGCCTTACCACTATCTTCAGTGGGGCCGCATAGCTCATTCCCTTCTGAATGCATTCCTTGACATCGTAGCGAACAGCGCCAATCTTATAACTAACGAATTCAAGGGAGCATTTTTTGCTATAGTCCGAAATGGGGAAAACGCTCTTAAAGGCCCCTTGAAGACCGAAATTTCCCCGTTTCTCAGGAAGCGTATCCATTTGGAGAAATTTCTCATATGATTTGACCTGGATATCGATCAAATTAGGAATATCTACGATCTTCCTTATCCGTCCGAAAACTTTTCGAAACTCGCCCATATTATCCTTTCGGTTTCGCGATCTCAGTAAGCGTCATACACGGTTACTACTTAATCTCTACAGTGCCGCCGACTTCTTCAATCTTTTTCTTTATATCCGCTGCCTCATCCTTTGTGACCGCTTCTTTAATTGGCTTTGGCACACCATCGACAAGGTCTTTAGCTTCCTTCAGACCAAGACCCGTAATGGCCCTGACAACCTTGATGACCTGAATTTTCTGGTCGCCAAATCCGGTCAGGATGGCATCGAATTCTGTTTTTTCCTCCACTTGCGCTGCTGCATCACCACCCGCCGGAGCGGCTGCGGCAACCATCATCGGGGCCGCTGCAGAAACACCGAGCCGCTGCTCCAATTCCTTGACCAACTCGGAAAGATCAAGGACTGTCATTTCTTCAATAAATTTTACCACGTCTTCTTTGGTTATCTGACTTGCCATCTT
>JAPLJZ010000107.1 GCA_026388335.1 Deltaproteobacteria bacterium | reverse complement strand
CTATCAGAGAAAGGGAAATGATTGCCTGCTCCTGCAAAAGATCAGCTACGGCAAATATAACAACTTCGTCGGCGTCGACATCGCCGATCTCAACAACAATGGCGTCAAGGAGATCATCGTTTCCAATGTGGTAACAAAACGGGGGCAGTACAATGTGTCCAACACCGTCGATTCCTTCATCCTCGAGTGGAAGGACGGAAAGTTTGTAAAGATTGCCGATAATCTCCCCTGGCTGTTCCGGGTAATCGATAGCAAGCCTGGCGGAATCCGGGTCCTGGGACAAAAGATAGGCGTGGGACGGCCGTTTGAAACAGTTATTAACGACATGGTCTGGAGCGGCGGCAAATACCAGGAGGGCAAGCAACTGAAAATCCCTCGCGGGCTCTCTATCTACGGCCTTACCTTGGATAACCTGGGAGAAGGTCCGGAAAAGATCGTCTCCTTCAGTGAAAATGATTATCTGTGTATCTATCAGGAAACGGATAAGTCCCTTGATGCGGTCCAGTCCATGCTGGGAAGCAAGGAATTTCTCTACAAGAGCGACGATGTATTTGGCGGGAGCAACAGTTACATAGAGTCCTTTGGGGAGGATATGGTTGGAAATGACATCACCTTTTATAACACCTACCTGAATTCGAGAATTCTGGCATATGACCTCAACAAGGACGGGAAGCGGCAATTGCTTGTCCTCAAGAATAAGCTGGCATACCCGGAAAATGGGCGGCTATGTGGCGGACTACCAGATCAAGGATATCGATAATGACGGTCAGGACGAGATTGTCATGGCCCTGGTGACATCTTCAGGTAGCATGGTGGGAAGAGAGAGCGTCATCGCTGCCTATAAGATTAAAGCGGAATAGGAGCCGAGAAGAAGGCCGAACTATCATAGGAACGCCTGTTAATCGGAAAGAATATTACGAATGAATTCCGAGTGAAGTTGTGCCCGGGCATCAGGCCTCGGGGCCGGCTTCCTCGGGCCGCTTCCCGTGCATCAGGTCCACAAGGGACTGGTTGAGCCGGGTGCGGGTTTCGTGGCTTTCATAGGCCCGGGTGATGTAACCTACGTGGAGTTCAATGCTGTTGGCGACGGGGACCACGCTGATCCGGGGCACGGTCGAGAAAGACTGGACGCGATAGCGCTTGGAGGTGCCGCGCCATTCCTGTTCTGCGAGCTTCGCGTTGGCCTGGGTCATCTCCTCTACCTGCTTCTGGATGGCGTCGAAAAAGCCACCCGTCGGCCCGTGGGATGCGCGGAATCGATCAGGCTGCCGGTTTCCAGCAGGATGGTGCGGAGCAGGTTGACCTCCACGACCTCGCCGGCCACGCCATCGATCTCAACCCAGTCCCCCACGCGGATGCCGTTTTTGCCCATCAGTACGAACCAGCCGAAGAAGGCAACGATGAAGTCCTTCAGGGCCACTGTGAGGCCCGCACCCGCAAGGCCGATAATGGTCGTCAGTTGGGTGGGCACCCCGATGACCACAAAGAGGATCACCAGGACGCCCAGGATCTGAAGTACGAGGTTGGCCACGGTCTGCAGGGTGCCGGCGCTGATTCTTGCCTTGGCAGCGCCGGTGAACAGATGCTCGACGAGCAGTTTTCCGAGGAACATCACGACCAGGATTGACAGGATCACCGTCAGGGACTTGAGCACCTGGTGCAGAGCCGAGCGCCGGTGGGTTTCCACCACGGCTGTCCAGCTTCCGTAGACCTCTGCCAGGTCCTTGACAAACTGGAGCCGTTTGCCCAGGTCGGCCAGGGTCCGCTGGTCGCTCATGAAGCGCTTCAGGGTCTGGAGAGTGGCCTTGGAAAGCTCCTTGGATGATTCGCCGTCCCCTTTCAGGTCCCCTCGGGCGAAGCTGGCGGCCTTGCGCTTGGCCGCTTCCCGCTCTTCATTTGCCAGCTTGATCTTCTGCGCTAAGGTGTCACGTCGCTTGTTCATGCGCTCGATCTTGATCTGGGCTTCCTGGTGAGCCTGGCGGAGCTGGGCCAGTTTGGACTGCTGCCATGACCACATCGAGATCCGCGCAACCAGGCTGCCCGGAGAGAACTGTGAGACAGACGTACTTTTTCCTCCGGCTGCAATCAAGGAGCGGTCCCCTTGGGCGGCCTCGTAGGCGGCTTTCAGGCGGCGGATTTTGGCCGGCACATCCCCGCCTGCACGATCCAGGTCGTCCTGGGCTTCTTCCAACTCGTTCTTGTCGAGTTCGAGCTGGGCCTTGGCTACTTCCAACTGGTCTTCAAGGCCCTCCTGATCCTGTTCCCGGGCGCCGGCCAACTGCTTCTCGATCGCTTTAATTCGCTGCTGGTCGTTTTCCACCGTGTCCTGGCCCTTATCCCTCAGCGCCAGGATGGCCTTGATCTCGGGACTAGGTGCGGAAGGATTCTCGACGGTTCTGCGGATCGAATCGGCCAAGGCCAGATCCAGTTCGTGGTCGGCCAATCGCAGGGCCTGGTGGGCAAACTCGTTCTCCTCCAGCGCCGTAGCCAGGGTCGCCAGGTGCCGGGCAGTCAGGAGAAGCCGCGTATCCACCAAACGCTCCCTAACCGGAGGAGCATCCTTTTTCGCCGGCTTGTCTGAGGGCTCGGCATCCGGCCCGGGTCCCCGGGTTCCCAGCATCCCGGCGATGGCTACGGCCATGAATATAAGGAGAATAATTCCCGTAATCAGGTGGATCTTTTTCATAGTGTCTCCAGTGAAGCAGAAAATGGTCGGGTCATTGATAACGGGTTGTAATCTTGCATACTTTTTAAAATCAGTCAATTAACGAGTATTTGATGCCCACCCTTCAGATCTTTTCTTCTAAAGCAAGGATGGGGACGAAGATGCTCAGGGACAGCTCCCGGAAGTCTTCATCCAGGGGGGCTGCCGCCGGGAAACAGAGCTGCAAATAAGGGTCTTCCCCCTCCCCACGCTGCTGATTATTTCCCTTGCCCTTATAACCTCGCCACTGGCTGAGTGCCGCGTTCATAGCCGCTTCCTCATCCTTGCCATTAAAGATTGCTTCCCCATAAGCCGCCGAGGTGCGGGGGAAAAAACGGAGGGGATGGTGGAGGCCCTCCCAGTAGATCGCAAGTAGTTTCGCGAGGTTCTCCTCATGATTCGCCAAGGGAGGATACCGGCACGTCATGTCTTCTCCCATATAGATGCTTTGGCGGAGGCCTTCGGAATCCGGGGCCAGGTGGAGAAAGAGGTGGGTGATCCATATCTGCAAGCGGTCATTGGCCTTGACCTTGGCGGGACGGAAATGGATGACGCCATGTTCGTAGCGATGTTCGATCCTTCCGGTCAGATGATAAGGGCCGATGCTGCCGTCGATAACCAGGTCGGCCAGACGGGGGCCGGATGACAGGGGGGAAAGACGGGCGAGGAAGGCGGTTGCGGAACGATGCTGGTCTTCATAGCTGCAAATGCCCGGATTGCCGTGGGGGAGCCGCCCGGCGGCGAGGAGCGTTTCCTTCCGGTTCGGGATGTCCAGGCCGGAGAGTTCCTGGTCGATTAGTTCCCGGCGGAGCTGGTACTGTTCAAGGTTGTCGAGGGTGAAACGTTCCTTATCCTCCAGGATGGCCTGATCGTCTTCCAGGCGAATGCCGAGGCGCTCCTGGAGGAGATATCGGGCGGGATTTACAAAAAAACGGCAGAGGGCTGACAGGCTCACCGTCTTCCATTCCTCCCCTGCCTCGGGAAGCCCGGCGGAGATCAGGGCCAGGGGATCTTCCCGTTTACCGGCGGCGCGCCGGGCGGCGGCTGCATTCTCACGGGAATAGCTGAAGAGTTGTGGATTATCTCCAAAGTAGGCAGGACTGAAGGCTTGGAGAGGATGTTTCACCACCAGCCTGGCGCGAATATCCCCCTGGGCGAATTCAAATCCTTCCTCGATGCTGTCTAAAAGTTCGCTTACCAGCACCGACGGGGGACGAGAGCTGTTATCCCGGATATCCTGCCCCACGAAACTGATATGGAGCTTGTCCTGGGCCGAAAGGATCGCTTCGAGAAACAGATAGCGATCATCGTTCCGGAGGGAGCGGTCGCCCGGGCGGGGCTGTTTCGTCATCAGATCGAAGCCGGGGGTGAAAGACCGGCGTGGATAGGAATCATCCCCCATGCCGAGGAGGCAGATGATCCGGAAGGGGATGCTGCGCATGGGCAGCAGGGCGCAGAAAGTGACGCCGCCGGTCAGAAAGCCCGTACCGAAAGCCTGACCGGAGATATTTTCTTTGAGCCATGCCCGGACGGTTTCCAGGGGAATCCGTTCCGGGAATCCCGAGAGCTCCTGAAGATCTGCCAGTTTGAGAAGGCTGCGGCGAAGGACCTGAAGGTCGCGGAGTCGTTCTTCCGTCGCGGCAAAGAAGTTATCTGAAAAATCAAGGAGATACTCAGCCCAGCCACTGAGTGTCCTTTGTTCGCCCAGGGCGGAAACGGAACGAAAGAGAGTATCCGTGAAGTTCAGAAAGCGACCCAGGATGTCCGTAACGCTTCCCTCCATCTGGTTATAGGGCAGGATGCCCTGAAAAAGGCGGCTTTCCTGCGGGGCGGTCAGGGCATAACCAAGGAGGAGCCGTTCCAGTCCCATCCGCCAGGTATTCCAGGGGAGGGGGGGTAAGCCCATGTCCCCCCGGCTTTCGGCGTCGGTTCCCCAGCGGATCCCCGTGTCCTGAAGCCAGTGATGAATCTCGTGCAGGTCGGCCTCGGAAAGGGAGAATCTGTCCCTGACTGCCGGTGTTGCGAGAATATCGAAGACCTCGGAGGCTTGGAAGC
>JAPLJZ010000224.1 GCA_026388335.1 Deltaproteobacteria bacterium | reverse complement strand
CTTAGAGGCTCATTAAAAAAAATGACCGGCCTGCACCTGTTCATCCTCGAAAAAGAATGGCTTGATTACATGGAGGTGAGAGTTTCCTGGATACCCCTGATCACCAGCGCCACAACTCTCTGGTTTGTCATCACCCTCATTTTCGTTTACGGATATTACCGAAAGAGAAGAATTGCCCGGAAAACCCTTCAGACGTGGGAGCAGGAGGAACAGGAAAATAACGATCATTTGTAAAAAGCAAAACCCCCTGATAAACCGGTTTCGTCAGGGGGTTTTTAAGGGACACAGACTTTCAAAAGACGTGTCTTTATTTATCCAGTAGAATTATCAAACCTCGTTTCGTCTCAACCATGCTTCCTGATAGAGCCTGCCGATAGTCAGGAAGAGGGCCAGGAAGAACATCCCGAACATGAAGTTGGGAGCCGTCCCGAAATACTGATCAATCTTGAATCCCAGATACAGGAAGAGGAAAGATGCAAAGGCAATCACAAATCCCCAGCTGCTGATGACCATGATGTGTTGATACTGTTGATATACGGGCCTTTGTGTGTTTTGCTGTGTTGCCATGATCCGTTCCTCCCATCAGACAAACCCTGATCTCCAACATCAAATATCCTGATCCATATAAACGCCTATTTCTCATCCCATATTCATCATTCCCCTGATTGTTAAAAATTGCCTTAGAGATTATCTTAGGGCCGAAAGAAAGAGAGAGGAGACATAAAGGCCATGACAACCACCAGCAACGAAAGAATCGAATTCAGTCCTCAGAGAGACATCCTGGGGAAAACGATAGAGAGAAACAGGACCAGCCGTCATCATATGGCAGGTCTCAAAGGATTATAAACCGTATCAAAAGAGAGAGGAGAAACGACCATGAAGAAGACAGGAGCCAAAAAAGAAGAAAAATTCGCAAAGAAGGCTGGCAAGACCTGGGTGGACCCCATGTGCACCCCGTTTGAAACCAGCGAAACAACGATAATGATTCTTAACTTAAGAGAGAGGAGACAAGGATCATGAAAAAGGAAAAGAAAGCATACAAGGGTTGGATTGACCCCATGTGCACGCCTTATCGCTACAAGAAAGGCTGACAGCACCGAGAATACATAAGGTCTGCCACAACGGCAGAAGTAGTCGAGAGAGGTAGCCTTAACGGATAATATGAAACCCTGCCTCTCTCAAGGTTAAGGGCGGTGGTTGGTTAGACACCGCCCTTACTTACTTATATACCGCCGATAAGTCCCGGCCCTGGGAATATATTGCTGCCGCTTCCGCCCTGCCGAGATCGTAAATCGCACGGTAGTAGTTCGTCTCGGCGACCATGATGAGCGTCACTGCATCAAGCACTTCCGTTGCCGTCCCGACTCCCTCCCGGTACCGCATTCGGTTAATGCGCAGGTTTTCCTCAGCCTGTTGAAGTGCGTCCTTCATCACGGCAATCTTCTGCCGGGTGGTTGCCATATCCAAAAGATTTCGCTGAACTTCCAACTTGATGTTATCCGTGAGTTTTTCTTTTTCTTCCCTGAGCTTAGCCTTCTGATGCTCAAACCTCGCCACCTCGGCCTTTATGTTGCCTCCACTGAAAAGGTTCACATCGATCCCGATCATCGCCTTCCAGTTCCCATCGTTAACTTCGTAATGGTTTTCCGTATAATCATAAGAACCTCTGACAAAGAGTTTGGGATAAAATTCGGCTTTCTTTGCCTGCTCCTCAAGATCTAGGACCTTCAGGGTCTCCTCTGCAATTCGTATCTCCGGCCGTTCCTTTAAGCTTACCTCCCAAGCTTTTTCGAGGTCTGTCTCGGGATAGGCAAGGTCCAACCTGATCACGTCCATAGCTGCCACTTCGGTGGTAAGTGGTCGCATGAGCGCATTATTGATGCGTGAGGCATTAATCGCCCTGAGGTTCTTGGCGCCGATCAGTCGCTGCCCTGCATCTGAAAGCCGCACTTCGGCCTGGAGGAGATTATTTTTCGTGGTCACTCCTTCGGCATATAGATTTTGAGTATCCTTCAGATGTGATTGCAGCCTTTCAACCTCCATTGCCGCCAGCACTGCGAGCTTTTCTACTTCCAGAAGATCATAATAGGCCAGTGCGAAATCAATGGCGGCAAGATTCCTGATCTTTCGCGTATCGAACGCACGGGTATCGGCTGCTTTTCTAGCTGCTGCGTAACGCGACGCGGTTCGTTTAAAATCGTAAAGGGTTTGCTGAACATTGATACTGTATGCAAGAAAGTTCCGATCGGAAGTGGGGGCAACCAGGTTCCCGAAGATCGCTTGAGGTTGATAGGCAAGCGATGTTTGGTTAAGGGAGGCGTTCACATTGGGAAAGAGACTCGCCCGTGCCATCAGCGCATCGTCTTTGGCGATCTCCTCATCCTGCGCAGCGATCCGCACCAGCCTTCCATTTTCCGTAACAAGCTTCAGTCCTTCGCCAAGCGTCAGGGGCTCGGCTACTGCTATTCCCAAGCAAAGTAGGATCGTCAGAACGGAAAGGGCCGTTGCCAAAAATCTCATAATCCTCATTTAATAGTCCCTTTCATAAAAATATCCATGAAATTCGTGATCACGCGTTCTCTATAGGAGCCACCTTTTCTCTCTGGAAAAATCTTTGGCTCGTAAAGCGTAAAGAAGAAAAAGACAGCACCACAAAGGCCATCGCGGCAATTTCAGTGTGAGCATCCGCGGTTTCCTCAGACTCCGCATCTCCATAAAGTATGATGTTAGTTTCTTGAATATATTGCTGAGAAGGAAACCCTTTAAGGTAAAAAGGAAAGTGTAGGTAGGGAAGTTAATCATCTCTTGAAAAGTTGCGAGTTGTTCTCTGTATAAATTTCATGCTTGACATATTTTTTGATTTAATCATAATGTAGTTGTCATGTCAACGAAGAATTTAAACTCGGATGTCATTAAGGTACATGAAACTATTATTTCCTTTGGATGAATCACCCAGCTTTTGGCTTTATCGTGCACATACTCAGGGCGCCGCCGCGTTGCGAAGGGATTTTCTGGCGGCAGGTTTTGATCTGACACCGGAGCAGTGGGGCATTATGACTCGAATACGAGATAATGAGGGCATTAGCCAGAGCCAGTTGTGTGAAAAAACATTCAAGGATCGCCATAATATCAACCGAATTATAAATATCCTAGAAAAGCGCGGCTACACTGAACGCCGGCCTGATGAAGATGACAAGCGCGCCTATCGACTCTTTTTGACAGAGTCCGGAATGGATGCCCTGAAGAAATCAACCCCGATAGTCTTGAAACACTTTAGAAAAAGATTCAGTGGGATAAGTGATGGAGATCTGGCTGCCCTGCACCGGATACTTGTGCATATTGTCAATAATATCAAAAATATTGATGAACAACAAAAGAGCGAAGCCATAGCCGTTATAAATAAAAATGCTCAAAGGATTCGGCAAACGAATACTTGAATAATATAATGCAGGAAACAGAATATGCGTTGGAAATTCAATAGGAACAGCTTGATATTTAAGGTTGCGATTTCTCTGTCAGTGTTGGGCGGCGCTCTTTACGCTGGATTTCTCCTTATCAATTCACTTTATTACGAAAGTACCGACAATGCTTATGTGTCGGGAGTGGTTGTGCCGGTATCAGCGGAAGTCAAGGGCCGGGTTGTGAGCGTATTTGTCAATGATAACCAATTAGTTAATGAAGGCATGCCCCTGCTCGAAATATTTCGGGATGATTATGTCAACGGGCTTACAGAAAAAAAGGAGGGTGTATCCAGGCTGACGGCCGAGAAGCTTGAGTTGCAAGCGGCCATAGAGGAAAAAAATAAAGCCCTGCTACAGGTCCGAGCCAATTTAGCCGCCGCTGTATCCGAAGAAGATCTGGCCGGCAAGGAACTGAAACGATACGAGAAATTGGTCAGAGGAGAGGCCGCATCGAAAAGCCAATATGACCATATTGAATCGCTCTGGAAGGTGGCACATTCAAAAAAAGATTCGGCCCTTGCATCTGTCGCGGGCGCGGAAGCTGCGTTAAAGGCTGTAGTGGCGAAAGTGGCAACCCAGGAATTCAAGATTAAAGAAGCGGATATCTCAAAAAATCAGGCCCAATTGGATTTGGCAAGGACGGTAATCAAAGCGCCGCTCTCCGGCAGAATAGCAATGAAAAATGTTGATCCGGGCAAATATGCGCAGCCCGGGCAGACCCTGCTCGCTATTGTGCAGTCCGACACGTGGGTCGTGGCCAACTTCAAGGAGACCCAGATAAAGAAAATGACCTTGGGGCAACCCGTCGAGGTGAAGGTGGACGCCTATCCGGGGGTAACCTTCAAGGGGCATATAGACAGTCTCCAGCCCGGGACTGGTTCGGTTTTCAGCCTACTTCCGCCGGAGAACGCAACGGGCAATTTCGTCAAGGTGGTGCAGCGCATCCCGGTCAAGATCATCATGGAATCCCCGTTCGATCCGGACCATCCCCTTTGGCCGGGTCTGTCGGTCGTTCCCACGGTGGATGTGAGCCGCGGGACGGGCCGGAAACTAACTTCCCGATAGAGGCCCCGTGGACGAAAGGCATAAGCACCATAAATGGCTGATCACCCTGACGGTGATGACTGGAACCGTCATGGCCACCATCGATATGAGCATCGTGAACGTGGCCCTGCCCAACATGCGCGGGACCCTCGGGGCGTCCGTCGAGGAGATTACCTGGGTCGCCACAGGCTACATCCTATCCAGCGTCATCATCATGCCCCTCATCGCCTTCCTGAGTTCCCGGTTCGGACGCAAGCGATTCTTCATCTTCTCTGTGCTGCTGTTTACGGGAGCCTCCATGCTCTGCGGGACAGCTTGGGACCTCTCCTCCATGGTGGCTTTCCGCATCCTCCAGGGGATTGGCGGCGGCACCCTCATCCCGGTGGCGCAGGCCATCCTGCGGGAAACGTTCCCTCCGGAAGAACAGGCCATGGCCATGGGCATCTATGGATTAGGCGTGATCATGGGCCCCGCCTTCGGACCCACCCTGGGAGGATGGCTCACCGACAACTACTCCTGGCCATGGATCTTCTATATCAACGTGCCCGTGGGAATCGTCAATGTTCTCCTGATCATTCGGTTTATCGAGGACCCGCCGTATCTGGCTCGGGAAAAGGGGGATTGGGATTACGCGGGACTCCTCTTCATGTCCATCGGCCTGGGGGCCCTGCAGATCCTGCTGGAGCGGGGTGAACAGAAGGACTGGTTCGCGTCAGATTTCATCACCGCTTTGGCGGTCGTCTCCTGTGCGGGCCTGCTGCTTTTCGTCTGGCGGGAGCTGACGACAGAAAAACCCGCCGTCAACCTGCGGATACTGAAGGATATCAATTTCGCGTCGGCCACCTTCCTGGGGGGGATACTGGGCATGTGCCTCTTCGGCAGCCTCTTCTTGCTGCCCCTCCTGCTGCAGCAGCTGCTCCGCTACTCCGCACTCGACGCGGGTCTTGCCATTCTCCCCAGGACCCTGTCCATGGCGGTCTTCATGCCGGCGGCCGGCAAACTATACAACAAGGCCGGGCCGAAGCTAATGATCGGATTGGGACTCCTTGCAAATGCCGTTTCTTTCTATCAGTTCTCCCGATTTTCCCTCAACGTCGGGTATTGGGACCTGTTTTTCCCCCAATGCCTGCAGGGGATCGGTTTTGCCCTCATCTTCGTATCGCTCAGCACCGCCGCCTTGTCCACCATCGAAAGGCGGCTCATGACCGCCGCATCCGGTCTCTACAACGTCGTCCGGCAGGTGTGCGGCAGCATCGGAATCGCCGTGTGCGCTACCCTGCTGACCCGCGGAGAGAACTGGAACAGGGGTATCCTCGTTGGTCACGCAACCGCCTTTCGGGATGTCGCGGCGGGATCGCTCCATACCCTGTCGTCCTACTTTTTTTCACGGGGGGCGGACTTGCAGGGCGCCGACGGGCAGGCGCTGAAAGTGTTGGACGGAATCATCATGAGGCAGGCCTCGATGCTCTCCTACAATCATGTATTTTTCATCATTGCGGTCACCTTCCTGCTCTCCATCCCCCTGATCCTGTTCATCCGGGATCCCCAAAGGACTGCAGGAAACAACATCGTCCCGGAATGACGGGCAGAAGGGAGGAGAGATGACTGAAAAGCCAAATATGGCCGTGACAATCTCCAGGCAGATGGGCAGCGGTGGCCACTATATCGGCTACCTGGCGGCGAAGGAGCTCGGGTTCAAGTACGTGGACAGGGAGATCCTGCATGAGGCGGCGAAACAGCTCCATACGGACGTGAGTCTCTTGGAGCAGTATGATGAGAGGTCTGAGGGGATCCTTGAGAGCATCGTCCGGGGCTTCTTCTTCGGAACCCCAGAAACGGCCTCCGTCCCCCCTCTGAAGCGGCCTATCTATAATCGGGATCTGTATCGGATGGAAAGCAAGATCATGCATGGCATCGTTGACCGGCACAGTGCCGTGATCGTCGGGCGGGCGGGATTTTTCGCCCTGAGGGAACGGTCGCGGGTGATTCGGGTCTTCGTCTACGCCCCGCTGGATTTCCGCGTTGAACGGATCATGAAGGTTCAGAATATCAGAGACGCCCGGGAGGGGAAATCGATCGTCGAGGAATCGGACCGCCGGAGAGAAAAATTCATCCTCGACATGGCCGGGGTCCATTGGACGGATGTACGGAATTATCATCTCTGCCTGGATGCAAGCTTCATGGGCTTCCCCGAATGCGTCAGGACCATCGTCGATCTGGCAAGAAGAAACGATCCCCTCCTGGCATGATCCGAAGGACGGACGCCCCCACGGTCTATGGATCTTCTTCACCTTTCCCCGCCCAGGCCCTCGGTGTGGGCGCTTACGTAAAAAAACCTTACGTCATAGAGAAACTGGGACTGGCCGTAAGGAATGAACTTGAGCGCTCCGCATGAGCATGGGAGGATATAGTTCACCTGTACAACTGGTAATCCTCAATGCAATTATAAATCGAAAACCGTTTGTTTGTGAAAGCAATAAGCCAATAACGGTTCATCCAAAGTCCTTTAGTATCATCAGTAAAGAAATAATCTTCCAAACGCTTGGAAAGCCAAAGTATAAGAATGGATTTTTTGTGAGAAGCGTGATAGGTAGTGCCGGTATGTGAATGGAATTCAAAAGTAAAGTCCCAGCCTTTAACCTTTAGTGAGGGTATTATGGACTGATTGAAAACACCGTATCTCAAAAGAGAGAGGGGTTTTTATTCGAAAAAATATAAATACTTAATAAAGAGTAAGTATCATGTAATTTAGTAATCTTGTATTAGTTGTGGTAGTTTGTTTTGCCTTTTCTTCTACGACAATATTTGCGGATTAAATAGTGAAGTAATGATAAAAGTTGAAAAAGCTGGGGTAAAAAAATTTATGCCATCCATAGATTATAAAAATTATATATCAAAATTGACCTGCAGGTATAGGTGGAATCATCATACCAACCGGGCGAACGCAGGCTGACCTTTTTCGGGCTCTCGTGAACCTCTACAAGTCGATGAGAGGGGGGTGGGTGGCGAAGGCAGATGGCCTGACAATGGAGTAGTCTAATTGCAGGGAGGATCTCATGTATTTTATTACTTTTTCCAGGAAGATAGGCACAAAAGGAACAGAAATTGCGAAACTCGTGGCGAAGGAACTGCAATATGACTTCTATGATACAGAAGACATCGAAAAAAAAGCCGAAGAGATGGGATTTCTTAATGACATCAGAGAAGTAAACGATACGGCTCCACCTCTATTGAAGAGGTTTTTTTCACTACAGCCTGAGATCTGCCTGAACCGCCTGAATGCCGTCATTTATGAACTCGCGCGACTGGGGAGCGCAGTAATTCTCGGACGGGGAGGCAATATGCTTTTTTGGTCTCTCCCCTATGCGCTTCATGTCCGGGTAATCGCATCGCAGGAAAAGCGTGTCAACAATCTTGAGGAGAGGGGTTATAAGAGGGAGGCCGCCGTTATGGTCATGGAAAAGAGTGATCACGAAAGGGAAAGTTTTATCAAGTTTGCCTTCCATCGGGATTGGGAGAATCCTGAGCTGTATGATATTGTCCTCAATATGGACAAACTTACCGTCAATACCGCGGTTGATATAGTCTTGTGTGCAGCCAGGGCAGATGAAGTCCGAGGGCGCTCCGCTGATGTGATGAACTCCTTGGATATGATGAAACTAGCAGTAAGAGTGAGGGCAGCCCTTGCAGAAGCTGGTTTTCCATCAAGTTATGTTTCCGCATTCGTTAATGCACCGGGAAAAGTCCGGTTAACAGGGGTTGTGCAATATCCTCGGGATAAATCGGCCGTGGAGCGGACTGCACTAAAAGTTAAAGGCGTTGAATCCGTGGAAAACAAAATTAAGGTAGCCAGCAGATAGAATTCTATCATTCAATTTTTGGTGAAGAGGGCAATCAATGACTTTGATGAAGCAATCTGCCTAAAACCGGTTCCTCGGCGGACGCTGAGCCAGAATAAGCCTCTCATCAAAGTCCTTCCGCTGCTTTTCATCATAGTCCTCATAAGCAAGTGCAGTATGGATGCCCTTATCCTTCCATATCTTATTGTCATGCTGATCTTGGTTTAGAGTCCCACGATAAAATCATCGATCTGTGATTTTTTCGCAATCGGGCGGCCTCCAGGATCACAGAAAAAGGGCATCCCGTCTTTTTTTTTAGCCCATCGTTGGTGTAAGATATGAATGATGACGTTGCTAATAGAATTGAAAACAGATATATGGAAAAACGAAATGTTAACCGACAATGGTAAATATCTGATATAATTATATTTTAATAGGAAGGAGGATTATCATGGAAAAGAAATTCAAGAATGAATTCGAACAGAAATGGAACAAATATTTTCCCAGAGCGGATTTACCCATTGGATTTTACTACACTGATGTAAAAGAAGAAAAAAGCATGTTAAAGCCCCCAAATGGACATCGTTGTATCATCGGTGATTTAGCAAGTGTACGTAAGGGGAAAACAAGATGTTTTGATGTCTATTCAATAGGCTGTGGTGGTGGAAGGCGATACTTGGGCTTCGAGGATAATCAGGCACCCAATTTTGAATATTTCCTTTCTTACGGTATTCCGGGAAAACTTGATGGGGAAAGATATAAGAAATCGCCAGAACTTGTTAAAGAGATCATGAAGCAACAGACCTTGTTTAAAGCGCCTGCAAAATATATTGTGTTCAAACGGTGGGATGCTATGGAAGAAAGTGATGAACCGTTGGTAATCATTTTCTTTGCTCCCCCTGATGTCCTTTCAGGTCTTTTCACTTTAGCAAATTATGATGAAAAAGAACCCAATAGGGTCATTGCTCCCTTTGGTGCCGGTTGCGGTACGATAGTTTATTATCCTTACCATGAACTCCAATCCGAACGACCTTGTGCGGTATTGGGTATGTTTGATGTCTCTGCCCGGCCCTGTGTTTCTGATGAAGCACTTACCTTTGCTATCCCATGGCCAAAATTCGTTCGAATGGTAGATAATATGGAAGAAAGTTTCTTAATCACAAAATCCTGGGACAAAGTTAAGCAACGAATTAAAAAGAGAAATTCATGAGAGTTCTCCTTATTTCTGCCAATACTGAGCAGACCAATATTCTTCCTTTGCCTTTGGGATTGAACTGCATCGCTGTGGCTACGCGAAACGCAGGACATGATGTCCGTTTTTTAGATCTCCTGACGGAAAAGAGCACTAAAAAGGCTCTAAATCTGACGATAAAATCTTTTAATCCCGAAATCATCGGCATCTCCATAAGAAATATAGACGACCAAGTCATGACTACCCCGAGATTTCTATTAGATCAAGTCAAAGAGATTATCAGCGAGTGCCGAAAGTTATCAGATGTTCCTATCGTGATAGGTGGAGCCGGTTATAGTATATTCCCGGAGAGCGCACTCAATTATCTGGAAGTCGACATGGGAATCCAGGGAGAGGGAGAGATAGTTTTCCCTATGCTTTTAGATCGAATACATAAGGGATTGGACCTCACAAAATTGCCAGGTCTTTATTTGCGTGGCCTTGGTCTTCAGGGCGAAAGATTGTTTGCGAAAAACCTGGATATGTTGCCCCTTCCTGATCCATATTTATGGTTTCCTTCCGCTCCCGATAAAAGTGAATACTGGGTACCAATTCAAACTAGACGGGGGT
Organism: Deltaproteobacteria bacterium; assembly: GCA_026388335.1. GTDB lineage: Bacteria > Desulfobacterota > Syntrophia > Syntrophales > UBA8958 > UBA8958. The sequence continues at coordinate 30,033 of JAPLJZ010000224.1, read as the reverse complement.
GTCCCATGGACTGCAGTTATTGTTCGACCGCTCTCATAGAGGGTCACTCAGTGAGAAGACGCCAGCCAAAACTCGTTATTGAGGAGATTGTACAACACGTAGATGTTGGTTATCGCATGTTCCACTTTGTTGATAATACTTTCAATATTCCTATGCGCTATGCCAAAGAAATTTGCCGGATAATTATTGAGAGTGATCTGGATATATCCTGGAGGTGCATTTTTTATCCTGGGATTATTGATAAGGAGTTGGCTGACTTATTGGAAAAAGCTGGTTGTAAAGAAGTCAGCCTTGGTTTTGAAAGTGGCAGTGAGCGAATACTTCGCAATATGAACAAAAAATTCAGCTTGGATTCCATTCGCCGAACATTTGATATACTGAAAAATGTTGGAATCAAACGAATGGGGTTTTTACTATTGGGAGGTCCCGGTGAAACAAAAGAAACCGTGGAACAAAGCATGTCTTTTGCCGATTCACTAGACTTGGACGCATTAAAAGTCACTATCGGTATTCGTATCTATCCCCATACAAAATTAGCAAAAGTCGCTATCATCGATGGTATGATTTCGCAGGAAGACAATTTGCTAATACCGAAGTTTTACGTCGTTAAGGAAATTGAGGTATGGATACGTGAAACTGTGAGATTTTGGATGAACAGCCGTCCAAATTGGATAACTTGATAAATTTGATCTATGAAAAATTCACAGATAAAGTGACGCATTTTAGTTCATACAGTGAGAGGATCACCAATAAAGCCGTTCCCCACTGATACCCGGCGTTACTCCCTTTCCATTGGGAATCGATAATCTTTAACCGCTTTGATTTCGTTTGTTTGTAGGTAACAGCAGTTTTTGACATACACCTATTTTCCTTGATAAAGTCTCGCTGATTACAAAAAGAAAGCATTATGCAGGGCTCGTAAAAATCCTTTGAGATTACTCATCCCTTCCGTGACGCCATCGGCATCAACCAAAATGCTTGGTGGTTTTCGCCTTCTGGATCGTGACAGAGTCCGGGCGCCGATAGAGCCACAGGCAGGCCCCTTGCATGTTGATGGGACTACGTGAATGGGCTGCCCGCAGGACCCGCAAGCGATGTGTTCGTGGGTACTGTGGTCCTCCTCTTGTTTTTTGTCTGCCACCTATTGCATTGAGCGCAGACCTTTCTACCGTTACGGGTGGTTCGGACTGGTCCCCGGCAGAACAGACAAATCTTCAGCGGTTTCCCTTCGGCATCCGAATCAAATGATACCTTGCAGTCTGGTTTTGCGGAAGTGGCGCACTTCACGTAGTAACGACCTTCCCAGTTCCGGAGACACAGGTTCGATCCACACTTCGGGCAGGTTCCCACCACTGTGCCGAACACGCGTTGCGTGCCTTGGGGGGCCTGTTGTTTGATCTGTCCCACCAGTTCCGTCACGAAGGTCCGGATGCCGCTCATGAACTCATCCCGTTTGGCCTCGCCCCGGCGGATTCGCTCCAGACGCGCTTCCCATTCACCGGTCATCTGGGGGCTTTTCAGGGTCTCGGCCCGGATGGATTGGATCAACTCGATCCCCTTGGCCGTTGGCTGCAGGATGTTGCGGGTGCGCTCGACGAAATCGCGCTTCAGCAGCGTTTCGATGATGTTGGCCCGGGTGGCGGGTGTGCCCAGGCCGCAGTCCTTCATGGCGCCCTTCAGTTCTTCATCGTCCAGTTCCTTACCCGCGCTCTGCATAGCGCCCAGCAGGTCCCCTTCGGTCATGCGCTTGGGGGGTGAGGTCTTGCCTGCTCTGGGAAAGAGGTCCTTCGTATCGACGGCTTCATCCTTAACGATGGAAGGCAGCAGGCCGGAGTCTTCGTCCTCTTCAGTCTCCTCCTCTTCGTGGTTCTTTACCTTCGCCTTTTCTTTTTTCGGTCGGCCATGGGGCGGGTCGACGGCGGACCATCCCAATTCCTTCAAAACTGTGCCGGTGGTCTTAAAGGTCTCCTTCTCGATCTTCGTGATGATGGTGGTCTTGCCTTCGACGCGGTCGGGGAAGTACGCGGCCAGGAAGCGGCGTGCAATCAGCTCGTAGACCTTCAGCCGGTCGCCCTGGAGGTTCTTTGCGGGATTCTCCGTAGGCGTTAGCGCCGCGTGATCTTCCACCTCCTTGTCGTTCACGAAACGCTTGTCGAGCTTTACGGGCCAGCGCTTCCGAAGCTCCCCGACGAAGGGTTGCAACTCTGCGAGCTGCCCCTGAGCGATGGCCTTGATCCAGCCCGTGGCCTTCTGTGCGTCCGCTTCCGTCAAGTATCTGGAGTTCGTGCGCGGGTAGCTGATGAGCTTGGATTCATAGAGCTCCTGCGCCACTTCCAGGGTGTGCTCTGCCGTGAACCCGAAGCGCTTGTTGGCCTCTTTCTGAAGATTGGTAAGGTCGTACAGCAGCTCGGGCTTTTTCTTTTCCGTCCTGGAGGTGACCGAGGCAACGTTGCCTGGCAGGCCGGACAGTTTGTCCGCAATGGCCTTCGCGTCCTCTTCCTGGTCGAACCGATCCTGATCCTTCCCATCCACCTTGTGGAACCATTTGCCTCTGTAAGTATCACCCTTGGCTTGAAACGTAGCACATAAAGTCCAAAAGTCCTTCGGTACGAAGTCCGTGATTTCCAGCTCGCGATTTACCAGGAGCGCCAACGTCGGTGTTTGTACGCGGCCGATTGAGTAAACCCCGTCTCCTCCGGCTCGGCGCATGACCAGCGTCTGGGCTCGTGTACAGTTGATGCCGACCAGCCAATCCGACTCCTGCCGACTACGCGCCGCATCCCGCAGGCCGCGGTAAGACTCGCCCGGCTTCATCCGGGCATAGGCGTCCCGAATGGCGTTATCCGTGAGGCTCGATGTCCAGAACCTCTGCACAGGTTTGGTGCATCCCGATAAGCGATAGACCAGATCAAAAATGAGCTCGCCTTCGCGACCGGCGTCCGTTGCATTCACGACATCCACCACATCGTCACGGGTCATAAGTTTTGCCACCACCTCATATTGATCCTTGGTGGCCTCGATGGGGGAGTAAAGGAATGGTTCAGGAAAAAAAGGCACCGTATCCAGCCGCCATACTTTGAGATCGGGATTGTACCCTTCCGGACCCATAGCCTGCACCAGATGGCCCACACACCACGTGACGATGACATCGGCCCCCTGGATGAAGTTGCGCCCCGTCCCCTGAATGCCTAGGGCCGCCGCGATGGCACGGCCCATGCTGGGTTTTTCACTGATGATGATACGGGTCATGGAGTTTCTTCTGATGATGCATGGGTCAACGATAACTACCCTCTGGTGGGCATGAATCCATCCCGTATCAGGCCCATTTTTCCTCGCGATAGCGGGCCATCCGCAGTTGGGCGTCAAGTTCCTTTTTCCGGAGGCGAATACTGCCGGGGGTGATTTCGACCACCTCATCCTCAGCGATGAATTCGATGCACTGATCGAGAGACATAAGCCGCGGTGGGCGTAGAATCACCGTTGCGTCCGAGGTCGAACTCCTCATATTAGTCAGCTTTTTCTCCTTGACGATATTCACGTTCAGGTCCGTGGAGCGGTTGCGCTCCCCGACGATCATGCCGCCGTAAACCTCCGTCCCCGGCGCTACGACAAGTTCTCCCCGGTCTGACATTGCATGGCAGGCGTAGGCGGTGATCCGGCCCGCACGGTCGGCGACAAGAGCCCCGGTCTGCCGCTGCGGGATAGCGCCAAACCATGGTTCATAGCCTTCAAATAGGGTATTCATGACCCCTGATCCCTTCGTATCGGTCAGAAAGTGGCTGCGAAAACCGATGAGCCCGCGGGCAGGAATAAGAAATGTCATGTTTACGCGGCCGCTGCCCTTATTTACAAGGTTGGCCATCCGTCCCTTGCGGCCGGCAAGTTTTTCCGTTACCACCCCGACGAATACCTCGGGAATATCAAGAAACAGCCGTTCTACCGGTTCGAGAACGCGGCCGTCCTCCTCTTTCGTAATAACCTGGGGTCTGGAAACCATGAATTCGTAATCCTCGCGACGCATAGTCTCAATGATGATCGCCATCTGCAGCTCCCCTCTGCCGCAGACTTCAAAGGCATCGGCCCGTTCCGTCGGTTTCACCTGGAGGGCCACGTTGCGCAGGGTCTCCCGTTCCAGGCGCTCGCGGATATGGCGGGAGGTCAGATATTTTCCCTCTCGACCAGCCAGGGGGCCGTTGTTTACATAGAAGATCATCGAAACCGTCGGCTCATCGACCTTTATTCTCGGCAGGGGTTGAGGATTTTCAAGGGCGGAAACGGTATCGCCGATATTGATGTTTGCCACGCCGGCAAAGGCAACGATATCCCCGGATTCAACCTTATCGACGGCAATTCTCTTCATGCCCACAAAGGTGTAGAGGGCGGAAAACTTTATTCCGGGGGTCAATGCCTTTTCACCACAGAGCGTGTAAGACCGGTTCATCTCCAGGATACCGTTCATCAGGCGACCGATGGCGATCTGGCCCACATAGGGATCGTAGTCGAGAGTCGTCAGCAGAAACTGAGGCGGCGCCTGATCGTCTCCTTCGGGAGCGGGAATCGTCGTCAGGATGGTCTCGAAAAGGGGCCGGAGGTCTGTCGAGTCGTCTCCCTGTTTGCGATGGGCCACCCCCCGCTTGGCTTGGGTGAAGAGGATGGGAAATTCGATCTGCTCCTCCGTCGCGTCCAGATCGATGAAAAGGTCATAGACCTCATTGATAACTTCTTCAATTCTGGCATCGCTACGGTCGATCTTGTTGATGACGAGAATGACGGGAATTTTCTTGGCCAAGGCCTTCTTGAGGACGAAGCGGGTCTGGGGCAGCGGCCCTTCGCTCGCATCGACGAGGAGGATCGCCCCGTCCACCATATTGAAGCTCCGCTCGACCTCGCCGCCGAAATCGGCGTGTCCGGGCGTGTCAACGATATTGATTTTCACCTCTCCAAAGCGAATGGCGGTATTCTTGGCCATGATCGTGATGCCCCGTTCCCGTTCGAGATCGAGGGAATCCATCACCCGCTCCTCCACAACCTGATGTTCACGAAACGTACCGGTCTGTCTCATCATACCATCCACAAGCGTCGTCTTGCCATGATCGACATGAGAGATAATGGCGATATTTCTTATGTTCTGTTTCTGCAAACTGTATTTCCTTTAGCTTTCTCCCACTTTGATTAAATAATTGCGGGTATTTATTATTTTTTTAGTCCCTATCACACTTGGCTCCTGAGAAGCAACTTCAATCGGATTGACCATTACAGTCTAATCGCAGTTTTCTCTTTACAAGTCGGTCAATTTCACCTATTTTTAACAAGTAAGCCCATCCCGGACAAGACCTATTACGATTACCAGGGGAGAACAACATGACTAAAGGCGTTTATATAGCAGCGGTCGAGGAGCACAGCGGTAAATCCCTTATCGTGCTTGGCTTGATGGACGCGATTCTGAATTATCTGCCCAAGGTAGGTTACTTTAAGCCCATAATAACGATCGACGCCAAGCAAGAAAAGGATCCCCATATCCAGTTGATTTTGAAGCGTTTCAATATGTCACTATCATATGAAGATGCTTATGGATTTTCCGGTAAAGAGGTTGCCGATCACTCGACTAATAAGTCGGATATCGTCGTCATCGACGCCCTGATTGAAAAATATAAAAAGATGGAAGATCAATACGATTTTACCATCGTTGAGGGGACTGATTACATGGGGAAAGGGGCCATTTTTGAGTTTGACGCCAATATCCTTATCCCTAAGAACCTCGGTATCCCAGTCATTATGGTCGTCTCCGCAGAAAACAAAACTGTTGAGGAGGTTGCCAAATTTACCCTTGCTGCCTACGAAGGCTTTAAAAAGGGCAACGTAGAGGTCTTGGCCGTCTTGATCAACCGGATGCAGGAAGAACAGCTTCAGGAAGTGGCCGCTGCGATCCGCAACTACTTGCCACAACCAATAATTCTGTCTGTCATTCCCGAAAGGAGCAAGCTCAACAGCCCAACCTTCAGAGAAGTCCATGACAGCCTGGGAGCCAAAGCCCTGTTCGGAAGCAACAGACACGACAACCCTGTGGATCACACCATTGTCGGGGCCATGCAATTACACCACTTCCTTGATCATATTGAGGACAATACCCTGATTGTTACCCCCGGCGATCGATCGGACATCATCATCGGGGCCCTCCAGGCCAACATCTCACGGCACTATCCGCGCCTGGCCGGCATCTTGTTGACTGGCGGGTTTGAACCGGAGCCTGCCGTCTCCAAATTGATCGAAGGCCTGCAAACGGTTGCCCCCATCAGCGTCGTGCCCTTGGGAACCTATGACACGGCCAATCGGGTCGGCTCCATCCGCTCTGAGATATATGCCGATAATACCAGGAAGGTCGAACTGGCCGTTCATACTTTCGAGGAACACGTCGATCTAAAAGCCTTGGGCGAGCGGCTGACAACATTCAAGCACAAAGGGATGACGCCCCACATGTTCCAATATGAAATAGTCAAAAGGGCGCGTCGGCAAAAACGTCACATCGTTCTTCCGGAAGGAAATGATGACCGGGTGCTGACGGCCGCCGCCCGCCTTATCGAACAAGACATCGTAGAAATTACAATATTTGGCGACAGCAATGATATTTTATCCACAGCGAAACGTCTGGGCATCCGCCTTACCGCCGACAATGTGCGTATTATCCAACCAACTGCGTCGGAATTATATCCGGAATTCGTGGATGCGCTTTATGAACTGCGGAAGGGAAAAAATGTGACCCGGGAAACAGCCCGGGATCTCATGACGGACGGCTCCTATTTCGGGACGATGATGGTCTATAAAGGTAAAGCCGACGGGATGGTTTCGGGAGCAATCAACACCACCCAGCATACCATCATCCCGGCGCTACAGTTCGTAAAAACCAAACACGGGATTGCCATTGTATCGTCCGTCTTCTTTATGTGTATGCCGGACCGTGTCTGTGTCTTCGGCGATTGCGCCATCAATCCTGACCCCACCTCCGAGAACCTGGCCGATATTGCCATTTCATCGGCGGAAAGCGCGTTATTTTTCGGTATTGAACCAAAAATAGCCATGCTCTCTTACTCCTCCGGGACCTCCGGAGTCGGCGACGATGTGGAAAAGGTGCGCAAGGCAACTGAAATAGTCAAACAGCGACGTCCGGACCTGAAGATTGCCGGACCCATTCAGTATGATGCGGCCGTAGACCCCGCCGTGGGCCGACAAAAAATGCCGGGATCGGATGTAGCGGGGCAGGCCAGCGTCCTTATTTTCCCTGATCTGAATACGGGAAATAATACCTATAAGGCCGTCCAGAGGGAAACGGGGGCCGTGGCTATCGGACCCATGCTCCAGGGACTGAACAAACCGGTAAACGACCTGAGCCGGGGATGCACGGTCGGAGATATCTTCAATACCGTCGTTATCACCGCTATTCAGAGTCAGACGATATAAATTAAGAGAGGCATTGTTTTTATGGCTACAGAAGGAAACAAGATAATCTACTCCATGATCGGAGTAAGTAAATTTTATGACAAACGGGCCGTTCTTAAAGACATTTCTCTATCCTACTTTTACGGGGCCAAGATCGGCTTCCTGGGACTGAACGGATCCGGTAAGAGTTCGCTCCTGCGCATCCTGGCCGGTGTGGATAAGGACTTTAACGGAAAGACCATTATTTCCCCGGGGCTTACCGTCGGCTTTCTTGAACAGGAACCGGTTCTTGATGGGTCGAAGACCGTACGGGAGATTGTCGAAGAGGGTGTGAAGGATGTCGTCGCCCTCCTTGACGAGTATAACCGGATCAACGAAAAATTTGCCGAACCCATGACGGACGACCAGATGAATGATCTGGTCGAGCGCCAGGGAACGGTGCAGGAAAAGCTCGACAATCTCGACGCCTGGGAGCTGGATTCCCGTCTGGAAATGGCTATGGACGCCCTGCGTTGCCCTCCCGGAGAAACGTCTGTCAAGATCCTCTCGGGAGGAGAAAAGAGACGCGTTGCCCTGTGCCGCCTGCTCTTGCAGAAACCGGACATCCTCCTTCTCGATGAACCGACGAACCATCTGGACGCCGAGACGGTTGCCTGGCTTGAACATCACCTGCAACGGTACGCCGGGACCATTATTGCTGTGACCCACGACCGGTATTTTCTCGATAATGTGGCCGGCTGGATCCTGGAACTGGACCGGGGCGTCGGCATTCCCTGGAAGGGCAACTATTCTTCCTGGCTGGAGCAAAAACAGAACCGCCTGCGCTCTGAGGAAAAGACGGAGTCCCAGCGGCAGAAAACCCTGGAGCGGGAATTGGAATGGATCAGGATGTCGCCGAAAGGACGGCACGCCAAGGCAAAGGCCCGCATCACTTCCTATGAGACACTGTTGGGACAGGAAGTGGAAAAACAGGACCGGGAGCTCGAAATATATATCCCACCCGGACCCCGCCTGGGCAAAGTGGTCATGGAAGCGGAAAACGTCAGCAAAGGATACGGCAATCAACTGCTCATGGCTGACATGTCCTTCGCCATCCCTCCAGGTGGGATCGTCGGCGTCATCGGACCGAACGGCGCAGGCAAGACCACCCTCTTCCGGATGATTACGGGCCAGGAGACGCCCGATTCAGGAACGATCCGGATCGGCGACACTGTAAAGATCGCCTATGTGGACCAGAGCCGCGACTCCCTCGATCCCGACAAAACCATCTGGGAAATTATCTCGGGCGGTCAGGACATCGTTCAATTGGGAGGGAAACAGGTAAATTCAAGGGCCTATGTGGCCAGGTTCAACTTCTCCGGCTCAGACCAGCAGAAAAAAGTCGGCTTCATGTCCGGGGGCGAGCGAAACCGGGTTCATCTGGCCTGCATGCTCAAAGAAGGGGCCAACGTCCTGCTCCTCGATGAACCGACCAACGATCTCGACGTCAACACCATGCGGGCCCTCGAAGAGGCCATCGAGAATTTTGCCGGTTGCGCCATTGTCATCAGCCATGACCGATGGTTCCTCGATCGCATCGCCACCCATATCCTGGCCTTCGAAGGGGACAGCAGGGTTGTCTTGTTTGACGGCAACTACTCGGAATACGAAGAAGACAGAAAAGTACGCCTCGGCATGGAGGCAAACCAGCCCCACCGGATCAAATACCGTCCATTGACGAGGGTCTAATCAATATGGTTAGCTTTAAAGAAAAGTTGCAGGGATATGCCGGTTCGATTCACGAAACGGTCGTCTGGGAGTTGAAGAGCTGGCAAAAGTTTGTCCGTGAAATGTGGCCGCTGCTGCTCCTATTGCTTGCCGCGCTGGGACTGGCGATCTGGTTTGCCAAGCCGGCGCCGCCAAACCGTGTGTTTATGGCCTCCGGGATGGGCGGATCTTACCTGGCGCTGGCAAAAAAGTATGTTGAGTATTTTCGTGAACACGGTGTCACGCTTGAGCTGGTCCCAACCCACGGCGCCCAGGAAAATCTGGCTCGACTGAAAGATCGCCAAGATCCGGTGCAGGTGGCCTTCGTTCAGGGAGGACTGGTCAAGCCGGGCGATACGTCGGGGATACTGTCGCTCGGCAGCGTTGAGTACGAGCCGGTGTGGTTCTTTCTCCGCCGCGGGGTCACTGCAGAAAGTGATGAGGATATCCAGCGTATTCTAAAGATGAGGATTGCCATCGGGTCGGAGGGTAGCGGGACGCACGCGCAGGCGATGCACATTCTCAAACTCAATGGCGTCGCGCCAACCTCTACCTTGCTGACCATACCCAATCAAGAGGCCGTGCAAGCCCTCCAACGCGGGGAGATCGATGCCGTGCTTCTAACTGATGGCCTTGAATCAGCCAATATTCAGACCTTAATCAAGGATCCGGAAATTCGCCTGGCAAACTTCCGACGGGCGGATGCGTACACCCGGTTGCTGCCGTTTTTCGAGGAATTGAAGGTTCCGAAAGGAGGTTTTGATTTGGTGCGCAATTTTCCTCCTCAAGATACGCAGTTGTTAGCCACGACGACCGAACTGTTGATTGATGACCGGATGCATCACGCGATTCAAATGTTGTTCATGATGGCGGCTCAAGAAATCAACGGAAAGGAAAGCTATTTTGCCCACCGCGGCGAATTCCCCTCCTTTAAAGATCCTATTGTGCCGGAGAGTAAAGTGGCGGTTCATTTTCATCAAAAGGGTCCTCCTTTTTTGATGAATTACATGCCATTCTGGCTGGCGGAATTTATCGACCGGATGTTCTTCATGCTCCTGCCATTTTTTGCCTTTGCCTATCCGGTGCTCAGAGTAATGTCGAGATATCGGTTCAAGAGGGTGAAAACCAGGATCAACAAGGTTTATGGCGAACTGAAGTACTTTGAACAGGAGCTGTCACAATCCTACGACCCCGCACGTCATGATGAGTATATCCGGCGGCTCAATGCCATGGAACGTGAAACCTTGGAAATGAAATTTCCAAAGACTCCGGCCGGCGACTACTACAGTCTCCGTACAAATATTGACTTCGTTCGCAGCCGCCTGACTCGTGAAAACCCCTTTGTCGCCGAAACGGACAACCAGGACAAATAGACTAACCTCCATGCCCGGAGCGGGCACAACGACAGATATGTATAATCAGCTTTTTGTATCTATTTTCATATAAAACATGAGAGCCAATTGCAAAACTCCCAATTTGACGTGATAACAGGGCTGTGGACAATATTTCTTTGACATCCTAATCCGTTCCGCTTATACTTCCCCCATTAAAGGGCAGTAATTTATGAAAAATAAAGTTGGGAATTTAATAAAAAAGAAGGGAAACTTCAATGAGCGAAAGTCTTGAGAATTGGAACAAAGTCGAGAGCCAGATTGCCAAGTGGAATTCATACAGAGATGAGCACGGGAAAGCGCTTTCAGAACCTAAACCGGTGATCACGATATCCCGTGAACCGGGTTGCGGTGCTTCTCAAATTGCTCACGATCTGGCTATCAAGTTGGGCATGGATCTTATGGATAGTGAAATCCTCCATATGATCGCGGAAAGTGCGGAGGTGAGTGAGAAGGTAATCAATACCGTCGATGAAAAGGAACTGACTCTCAGGGAAAATATGCTGAATGCCCTCTTTGCAGAACGTTATTTGCCACCTGATAGTTATCTTCAGGTATTAACCAAGGTTGTCAGCGCGATTAGCCTGCATGGAAATGCCATCATCATGGGCCGGGGCGTGAACTTTGTTCTCCCCCCAAAAGAAACCTTCCGAATCCGGATCATCGGTCCGGAGGATCTGAAAATAAAAAACTGCTCGCAAACAGGGAAAGAAGATGCAAAACAATATATCCGGAGCATGGAAGAGCAACGCAAAGTGTTCGCTCAGAAATATTTTCATGCCGACATCGACGACAGCCACGGTTATGACATTGTGATCAATATGCAGTCGTATACAACAGCCGGGGCCGTGGAAGCCTTGGCAACAGCGTTTGCAGTCTGGAAAGCCTGAGATGAACTGATTCTAAACCCGCAAACAGAAAAAAAGGAGGACGGACACGATGAAAAAAAGTTTATTGGTAGTAATGGTATGTTTGGCATTTATGGCATTCGTCTTCGGCTGTAAGTCAGAGACACCAAAACAGGCCGAAGCGCCCAAACCGGTTGCGGCGCCTGCCGCAACACCAACTCCGGCTCCACCTGCGGTTGCAGGCGGAACGGTCCTCGGCGTCTCGGTTTCTGAAATCGTGTCAGTCGTCAATGGCTGGAGCATCAAGAAACAGATCCTGGGAAAGGATGTGTATAACGACAAAGGCGAAAAGATCGGTAAGGTCGATGATCTCATCGTCAGCCCGGACAAGGCGATCTCCTACGCTATCATAGGAGCCGGCGGTTTCCTGGGGATTGACAGGAACGACGTAGCCATTCCCGTCAATCAATTTAAAATCGCAGACGGCAAGATCACGCTGCCCGGCGCTACCAAGGACGTCATCAAGGCGATGCCTCCCTTCCAGTATGCCAAGTAGGAACACAGCAAATCATTAAAGTAATGGCGGCGGCGATATGGACCTCCTTATCGCCGCCGCCACACTTGGCACCACCAGGAACCTGAGCGGTTAAAGGAGAAAGACTGTATGTCGCACCATAATCACCGGACTACCTCATCACATGGGAACACCAAAGAAAGCAGCAGAAAGTTGCACAAGGACTGGCGGGTATGGTTGGGGGTCATCCTGATGTTGGGGGCCATGGCCATGTATGTCCTGTCACTGGACGATTCGGTAGTGCCGCGACTCTTCGGACACTGACAGAAATGATCTCCCGTAAATCTAAAATAAAGTGAAAGCAGTTATGATCACTATTCTGAGCGTTCATGCTCACCATTTCATGTCGGCTATTTTACTCGGTTGCTCCCCCTTACCGCCTGTTTCTATGTGTTAGCATCTCGATGAAGGCTTCTATGCGGGTCTCGATCTGGCTTTCCGAAAACATCCGTTCATCGCACATGTCCGCCTCGATCATTAACGAGGGGATGCCCTTCTTCTCTTCCACAATGCGCTGGATGTCGTATTGGCCCAGGGAATATGGCTTGCAGCTCCGGTTGGAATGGATGACGAGGCCATCCACGTCGTACTTGTCCACCATATCGCAGACTAACCGGGCCATTTCGTCAACCCCGATGTTAAGATAAATGCGGGTATAGCCCTCGGCCATGGAGTTCAGAAAATCATTTTCATCCATGTAGCGCAATGATCCGCACCAGGCGGAGGTATAGGTGTCGGCAACCAGGCAGGCGTCATGGGCGGCGAATTTCTCGGAGAGCCATTTTGTCCGGTACCAAATGGGTAGATTGTCCCAGAGGAGGCGATAGCGTTCATTGGGAACGGCGCCAATGCCGTCTTTTACGCGCTCATTCATCTCATCCAGCAATTCCTGGTAATAGTCCACGGCAGTCTGGGTTCCCCGCAGGGTGACAATCAGGGCCAGATGAAAAAAGGCATCGAAAGCGCTCATGGGCGCAGGTTTATTTACGGTGGTATCGAGGACGGCCTGCCACATGCGCTGGCCAGCAACGGAGAGCCTCCCCACCTCTTCCATCCGGTTCCGGTCTAATTTCTTTCCAGTCACCTTTTCCAGAAATTCGATATATTCATCGACCTGTGAGCGCACATAACGACGCATCTCTTCATAATACTCCGTATGGCAGAAGGGGGTGTCGAATATAAACAACGGGACATTGAAGTACCGGGCCTGGATTTCGTACCACTTGAGGACGGTGCCGCAGATGTTGTTGCCGCAGATCAGCATATCGGGCTTGGGCAGGCCGCCGATGGGGCCGCCGTTCACCGTCGCGCAGGAGATATCGGAACGGGCGTAAGAGCAAAGATCGCTGGCATATCCCATGGCCTCGGCCTTTTCGCACAGATCGACGCCCATCTTGCTGGCCCCGATCATGGCTCCGTGATTTTCCGGATATACGGGGATAATGTCCATGGCGATCAGGGGTTCAACAGGGCCGCCGCTGGTAATCCAGGCAACCTTTTTGTTGTTCTCCGCGGCCGTCTTGGCGTCAATATAATATAAGGTCATGATCTCCTTCATTTTTTTTACGGATTTGATCTTTCTTTTGTCTTTTTCGATCTTTTCAGTATTTTCGGGCATGGCTCGCTCCTGTTTACAGCATTTCTAAGAATGCTTCGAATCGTGTCTGTAACTGGCCTTCCGCCGGGAGGGGATCTTCCACCTCCAAGAGCAGGCTGGGGATGCCTTCCTGGTCCAGGGCGGCCTTGAGATAAGGATAATCGAAGGCATGGGGGTCACAGAATTTCAGATAAAGAAAAATAACTCCTTTGGCCTTTCTTTCGTGGGCCATGCGGAGGAGATCTTCCGCCCGGTTTCTCAGTCCGGCGTGCTTCGCGGGACAGACGGCGCGCTGGAGGAAACGTTCCGCAATGGCCGTGACGGGGTCTTTGTCCAAAGAAACCAGGGTTTCAAAATATCTCGACCCAGTGCAGAAGTCATCCCATATGACGGCGCCCCCGGCCGCTTCGATCATGTCATGGATTTGGGGCTGATTGCAGATACCCCCCGCCATCAGGAGGCGCTTGGCAGGGGTGTCGGATTTGGCCGCCTCCATTTTCTCGACGGCTTTCTGCAAGACCTCCCGTACGCGTTCCCTGTCCATGATCATGGTTGCCTTGACAAGGGTGTACAGGGAGTCCCCCGTCATTAGTCCGGGCTGATCGCTCCTGATTTCATAAATCCGGCGGAGCAGGCGGCGTATCTCATTCATCAGCCTGATGGCTTTGCTCAGATTTTCATCAGTAATGGAGCATTCGAGTTCCCTTTCCAGATCATTCTTGAAGCGGTGCAGGACATCGATCATATATTGACAGGCGCTTTGGGTGTCGAGTTTTACCGGCAGGACGGCATCGACATGAAAACCCTGGGTCACATTCATACGCCAAAGATCGGAGAGGCGCTGAATCGAATCGCAGGTATGGGGGAAAACCATGCCATCCAGGAAATCAGTCCCCCCTTTCAGACCTTCTTCGAGAACTCCCCTTACGAGGGAACAGCAATAAGATTGCAGATGGGCATCCGCTCTTTCGATGGTTCCCGTCGTTCCAAACAGACGCAGGGGATGTGCCCCTGCCGCCAGAATTATTTCTTCCGGCGCATAGGTACAGACATAACCAACGACCTTCTTTCCCGTATCAGCCTTTAACTTCCGTCCATAAGCAAACGGATCACGCACAACATCCGCCATATCTCTTAATATGTCTTGCATTAATAACTCCTCAACCTTTTTACTATCCACAATATTTGCCGCAGGCCTTCAAGGTGGCAATCTCTTCCTGCTCCAAGGTGTTGTAGGCAATCTTTCCCACCAGGGTACAGGGCAGCGTCTCCCGGAATTCGATCTCCCGGGGGCAACTCCATTTGATCAGATGCTGCTGGCAATGCTTTATCAGGGTCTGTTCCATATCTGCCCCGGCCTTAGACGCATCCTTCAAGACAACAAATGCCTTGACCTTCTGCACCTGGGCCTCATCGGGGACGCCGATGACACAGGCGTCCTTCACGTCCGGGTGCTTATAGAGGATGTCCTCCACCTGGGCAGGATAGACATTCATCCCCGAGGACTTGATCATTCTCTTCAGACGCAGCTTAAAATAGAAATACCCGTCCCCATCCATCGTTGCGATGTCTCCCGTATGCAGCCATATAAGGCCGTCGGCGTGTGTTTTGAGTGCCTGAGCCGTCTCTTCCGGTTGATCGAGATAGCCCAGCATCACCGCCGGGCCGTGGATACATAGTTCGCCCTCTTCTCCCACGGGGGCTTCATCTATTGTCCCCGTCTTGACGATCTTGGCCAACATGTCCGGAAAGGGAACGCCAACACTTCCTTCCCGATATTCCTGCAAGGGCGTGGCCATAATCGCCGTCACCGCCTCGGTCAAGCCGTATCCTTCCATGAGTTTGACGTTTCCCCCTTGCCGTTGCACCACCTCTTCAAAGCGATCCTTCACCGGCCTCGGCAGGGTATCGGCACCGCTAAAAGTCGCTTTCAGACAGCTTAATTCTGCGTTCTGGAAAACCTGATTCCGGCAGAGGGCCTCAAACAGGGTGGGGACGCCCACCACAATGGTGGGGCGCTTGGACTTGATCAATTTGGCAACAATTTCCGGAGTAAATTGCGGGACGAGGATACTCTTGCCCCCCCCCATGAAGGCGGCGTTGACACAGACGCCCAGACCAAAACCGTGAAAGATGGGAAGGATGGCGAGGATGGCGTCATCTTTCGAGAGCTTTCCCCAGGCCGATACCTGCATGCCCTCACTGATAAAATTCATATTGGACAACATGATGCCCTTGGGCGTCCCCGTTGTCCCGCCGCTGTAGAGAATAACGGCAAGATCGTCCGTGTCCATCGCTACTTCCGGCGTGACCGGAAAATCGCCCGCCATAAGTTCCTTCCACCAGCGGACCTTCGGATCTGCCGGTACGGGGGGAATCTTTCTTCCCTTGGTCAGGTAAAAACCGATCTTTTTGGCGAGATCGAGATAGTCGGAAATTTTTGTGAGGATCAGGACATCGAGAGATGTCTCGGCCATGACCTCCCGGAACTTCCCATAGAAGGCGTCGATGGTCAGGGCAAAGCGGCTCTTGCTGACATTGAGGTAAAAGGCAATTTCTTTCGCGGTGGAGAGGGGATGAATCATGCTGGCGACAGCGCCGATCTTGTTTGCCGCATAAAAACAGATGATTCCCTGGGGAGTCGTGGGCATGGAGATGGTTATCCGGTCTCCCTTATTGAGCCCCGCTGCCGCCAGGGCGTTGGCACACTGACCGATGTCGGCGATGAAGCGCTTATACGTCGAGGTATAACCCATGAAATCATAGGCAATTGCGTCGGGGTACCGCTCCGCCGTCTGTAACAGGGCCTCGTACATGGTAACACGGGGATAGGCGAGGGAAGCGGGCACATCCCCATAATATTTTAACCAAGCCTTCTGTTCATACATGTAACGGCCCCTCCTTTCGCTGTTTTGACAATGGCTTGCATCATAATGTTTTTTGCGGCATATGCAAGAAAAACTTCTTTTCAGGAAGGAACATGGCTCGTCCTCTTATCGCCCCGTTATTATCGCTGATGGCCGGAATTGTTTGTTCCTCTCTCCTCGTGGCGCCGGATCGCTTTCTTCTTTCGACCCTCCTCACCGTCCTCATCCTCCTGCTCGGGTCCCGCCTGAAAGCACGGACAAGTGCCGCCCTCTTTTTCCTATGCTGCGCCCTGTTTCTCTGCGGATGGCTGCAGATGAATGCCTATCTTTATCAACCGCCGGGGATGGGCCATATCATTGAGCAACTCCGAGCGGATCCGGTGACCATCGAAGGGGTAATCATCGAGTCGCCGCTGCTGTTTCCGGAAAAGACGGACTTGATGATTTCTGCCCATAGTCTGACGGACAGCAAGGGCGGCTACTTTCCCGTGCATGGGAAAATCATGCTTAGCTTCCGGGGAACACAGGCTTTCGATTACGGGGATGTCGTCCGCGTCCGGACGCGGCTGCGTAAAGTGAGAAACTTTCACAATCCCGGGGGATTTAACTATGAACGATACCTGAGATTTCAAGGTGTTCTTCTCCGTGGTTCCGTTGCCGACGATTCCCGGATCGTCGTAATCAGGAAGGGATACGGAAATCCCATCAGGCAGAAACTCGAAGGCTTTCGCAGCACTATTCGTACCTTCGTCGATACGAACGCCCCGGCCCCGGAAAAAGAGATAATCAAGGCCTGTATCCTTGGCGATCAGCAACAGATCCCCCGGGAGCTCAGAGACGCCTTCAGCAAAACAGGAATATCGCATATCATCGCCATCTCGGGATTCAACATGAGCATGATCGCCTTCTTCTCCATTTATCTCGTGCGCGGGATAATCAGGAGATTCCCGTATCTGCTGCTCCGCTTTGATCTGTATAAACTCGCTGTTCTTTTCGCCATGCCGCCGGTGATCCTCTATACATTTATCGCCGGC
This sequence comes from Deltaproteobacteria bacterium, assembly GCA_026388335.1. Taxonomy (GTDB): domain Bacteria; phylum Desulfobacterota; class Syntrophia; order Syntrophales; family UBA8958; genus UBA8958. The sequence goes on along the minus strand of JAPLJZ010000224.1, from coordinate 12,542 downwards.
GCCGGAATGTCTGTGCTCAGGGCTACTTTGATGATACTTGCCTTCATGACCGCCCTGCTCATCTCCAAGAGCCGTGATCTCTACAACACCCTGTCGATGGCCGCTCTGATCATCCTCCTTGTTTATCCCCCTGCCCTTTTCGATGTTTCCTTTCAGCTTTCCTTCGCAGCGGTCCTGGCAATCCTGCTCATAACGCCTCGACTGACGGCGCTTATTCCCAAACCGGAGCCTGTGCCGGGGACTCCATACAGTCTTCCTGTCTTATGCAGCAAGGCTCTGTATGCTTTTGCCTTGTTCATTATCGTCTCCCTCAGCGCCATGTTGGGCACGATGCCGCTGATTGCCTTCTATTTCAACAGGCTCTCCGTCATCTCCCTGCTTGCCAATATCATCATTGTCCCCATTCTTGGCATTTTGGCTATTCCCGTTTCGATGGCCACGATCTTTTTCCTGCCATTTTCATCGCTGGTGAGCGCCTTCTTTCTTGATATTGCCGGCACACTGGTAATGATTTCTCTCGCTCTTAATAGCTTTTTCGCCTCTCTCCCCTGGGCGGCCTTTTATCTGACTACTCCCTCGCTCCTGGAACTCCTGTTCTTTTATGTATTTCTCTATGGCCTTATGGAAGGAATAGCGCACCTTTCCGGTGACAATGTTCCTGAAAATGGCCCTGATAATGCCTCGTTTCTGATCAGGCTGCGATCGTGTCCCACCTGGATTCATTATACGATAGCTGCCTCCGTTCTTTTCTTTTGTCTGGACGCGGTCTATCTTCATCAAAAAAACAGTGAGCGGGGCGAGTTCTCCGCAACGGCCATCGATGTCGGCCAGGGCAGTTCCATCCTTGTTCGCTTCCCGGGAGATCAGACCATGCTCATTGACGGCGGCGGATTTATTAACAGCACCTTTGACGTGGGGAAATATATCGTCGCCCCCTATTTATGGCACGAGCGCCTGAACAGGATTGATATCGTCGTGCTGACCCATCCCCATCCCGATCACCTTAATGGCCTGCCATTCATTCTCGAGAATTTTCCGGTCAGGGAGGTATGGATCAATGGCGAAACGTCCGGATCAGAAGAATATCTGCGTTTTCAAGACATTATCAAAAACAAGGGGCTTATCCAGCGCCGTATGTCCGCAGGCAACAGCCCCGTCGTCATCGGTGGAGTGCGTATAGAATTCTTCAATCCTCCCGGTCCCGTCAGCCGCAGGGAAGAGGAGACAACCTTCACGGAAACCAATGACGGGTCACTGGTAATGAGGATGACCCACAATGAAGTATCGTTTCTTTTCCCCGGTGACATTTCACTTATGACCGAAGAGCAACTTGCATCCGATTCACGCGAGTTGCGAAGCCAGCTCTTATTCGTTCCCCACCACGGGGGGCGCACCTCGAGTTCAGAGTCATTCCTGCAGAGAGTCCGTCCCCATACGGCAATCATATCCGTGGGTGCCGATAACCTTTTCCGGCTCCCTCATCCCGATGTCCTGAAACGGTTGAATCAGCGGGGCGTAATAACCTATCGGACGGACCTGCATGGCGCCGTTACCGCATCAACGGATGGCCTGGAACTGTCGATTTATCCATTTCAACCCATCGCCGCCGGTGTAGTTTCTCAAGCTGCGGACTAATCTCAATAATCTATTGACATAACAGGTCAATTCATTGATAATGCCGCCCATCATGAAGGATGAACCGACGCCACAGGGGCATAAAAGCTCCTATCCCGAAGATGATCGACTTGTGAAAGATTTGGAATCGAGCGATAAAACGATTGGTTCTATCGATTCCTTAGAAGTCGCATCAGATATTGGCGAAGATCCGAGCCCCTACTATAAAATCCTTCAGATCAACCCAGAGGCTCCTTTATCGGACATCCATCAGTCCTTTGAAAAGATGAACAAAGCATGGCAACCCGACCGTTATCCCCATGTTATTTCCTGGGAAGACAAAGCTAAGAAAAAACTAAAGGAAATCCGGAATGCCTATGAGAAGCTGATGCGCCTTCATCCACGTCGTGAAAGCGCTTCTCAAGGGGATGAACCAAGCACTCCGTTACTCGCGACGACCGTGGTAAGACCCGAATATTCAGACCAGGAACGACCGTTGCCCACCTTGACTGCCACCCCCTCCTCCTCCACTGAATCATCCTCATTCTCCGCCGCCGCCTCCTCATCATCCACCGCCGACTCCGGACCACCAGGAAACCTTCTCCGCCGGGTTATTGGCATAGGCTTACCAACGGTTGTTATTCTCATCCTCATGTTCTTATGGCCAAGCCTTTATCACTACGAGGCCATCAATCTGGGTGGTAAAGAATATCCATTACGCATCAACAGAATTACCTCGCATACCACTTACTATGACGGGAAGCAGTGGCTCATACCTCCCGTCCAGGTTGAGATGAGGCAACAGAAAGCCGCGAAGGCGCCGCCAGTTCAACCAGAACAGCCGGTTCAACCTCTACAGCCAGCTCAGTTAGCACAAACAGTTCAGCCGGCTCAGTCTCTCCAGTCAACTCAGCCAGTTCAGCCTCCCTCACCTTCTGGCTCATCAAGAGCTGAATTCACTATCACAGGCAAACCCTCTTCACTCCCGCAACCGAAAGTAAAGACCCGACCGGCTGAAAAGGAGGTTCCTCCTCCTAAAGTCGTAGAGGTTAAAATTAATGTCGCGAAACCATACAGTATTCAGATCATCGCTTACCCGGAAAAAGACAAAGCGGTGGCCTTGGCAAAACGCCTGCGTGGGGGGAAAATACCTGTTCGTGTGGAGGAGGTCGCCATCAAAGGAAAGGGCCGGTGGCATCGTGTTTTGCTTGGAAAATTTAAAAATCGTGACGAGGCCCTCAAGTATTTTAATGATCATAAGATTGGAAAACTTTATCCCCAGAGTTTCATTCAAAAAGCACCAAATCATTGATGACAACATATTGTGAAGCCTTCATGACATTACCCGTTGCCATTCCCGGAGTTATATGCTAACGAGCGCCCGTTAAATATTCTATTTCGTGGTCTGGATGATTATGGAGATTATCACTGCCGTTAAAGGTTTTAAAGATATCCTGCCTGGTGAAGCGGGCAAGTGGCAATACGTTGAGGAGCAGGCCAGGAAAATATTTACCGCGTTTGGATGTCTCGAAATCCGAATTCCGATCCTGGAAAAGACGGACCTGTTCGCCCGTGGAATCGGGGAAGCTACGGATATCGTTGAAAAGGAGATGTACACCTTCCGCGACCGGGGGGCCGATCTTATCACCCTGAGGCCGGAAGCAACAGCCTCCATAATCCGCGCCTATCTGGAACATCACCTCTACGCCGCCGATCCGGTGGCGAAACTATATACCATCGGTCCCATGTTCCGCAGGGAACGCCCCCAGAAAGGACGTTATCGCCAATTTCACCAGCTTGACGTCGAAATCTTAGGCTATGAGGATGCCCGCATCGATGCCGAGGTGATCCTCATGCTGATTCACTTTCTCAAGAGCGTCGGCCTGAAATCACCGCAACTCGAGCTCAATTCTCTGGGTTGCCCTTCTTGTCGACCTTCATTTCGGGAATCCATTCTCCAATTCCTGCAAGGAAAAGAGGGTGATCTCTGCGAAGATTGCCAGCGACGAATTTCCACGAACCCCTTGCGGGTCTTTGACTGCAAAATGGAAGGCTGCAAGCACATCATCGCCCAGGCGCCGGTTATTCAAGATTTTCTTTGCGGAGGCTGCCGCGATCACTTTGCCGAGGTGCTGGCATCCCTTGCAGTTTTTGATATTGCTTATACCATCAATCCCAGGATGGTCCGCGGTCTTGATTATTACGCCCGGACGACCTTCGAAATCACCACGGATTTCCTGGGCGCCCAGAATGCCATCGTCGGCGGCGGCAGGTACGATGGCTTGATCCGCGACTTGGGCGGGCCGGACATACCCGGCATCGGTTTTGCCATCGGCTTTGAACGTCTTCTTGCCATGATGCCAGCTGACCAATGTGACGATTTCATAAAGCCCCCGGCCCTTTTTATTGCCGCCCTGGGTACAGAGGCGCAAAAGTTTGCCTATCAATTGTGCAATCGTTTCCGGATGCAGGGCATTCCAACCGAGATGGACTATACCGCCAAGGGGCTAAAGAGCCAGATGAAAAGAGCGGACAGGCTTAAATGCCGAAAAGTTCTTATTATCGGCGATCGGGAAATAGAGGCGCAACAGGCGGATTTGAGAGATATGCAGACCGGCGAACAGGTTAAGGTAACTCTGGATAATCCTGAAGAATGGAAAGACAGGATTTGATGTTCTAATTAAATGTGGAAGAGGTAATAAAGTTGTCTGATTTCATTACAAAAAAGAAAAGAACTCATTATTGCGGCGCTTTGACGCTTGCCGATGCAGGTAAGGAGGTCATTTTGATGGGCTGGGCCCATCGCCGCCGCGATCACGGCGGGGTTATCTTTGTTGATCTGCGGGATCGGGAAGGTCTTGTCCAAATCGTTTTCAACCCTGAGTTCGACATCGACACCCATAAAGAAGCGCATAAAATCAGGAGTGAATATGTTTTGGCCGTGCGGGGAAAAGTCCGTCAGCGACCGGCGGACATGGAGAACCCCGAGCTCAAGACGGGCCAGATAGAGGTCATGGTGGAGGAACTGGAGATTCTCAATGAGTCCCGGACGCCTCCCTTCCTTATCGACAGCGCCGCCGCAGAGATATCAGAAACCGTGCGCCTTAAATACCGCTATCTCGATCTGCGGCGGCCCGATATACAGAAAAAAATACTATTGAGGAGCAAGGCGGCGGCCGCCACCCGTGAATACTTTCAAAAGGAAGGTTTTATAGAAGTGGAAACCCCCTTTCTGACAAAAAGTACGCCCGAGGGGGCGCGTGATTATCTTGGCCGGGTCAGTCAGGGCATGTTCTATGCCCTGCCCCAGTCGCCGCAGATCTTCAAACAGTTGTTGATGGTCTCCGGTTTTGACCGGTATTACCAGATCGTAAAGTGTTTCCGTGATGAAGACCTCCGTGCCGACCGTCAGCCGGAATTTACACAGATCGATATCGAGATGTCCTTTATTGACGAAAATGATCTGATTCAAATCATGGAAGGCTTTATGGCCCATCTGTTCAAGGCCTGTCTCGACGTTGACCTGAAACTGCCGTTGCCCAGAATACCCTACCATGAGGCCATCTCAAGATTCGGCAAGGACAATCCGGATGTTCGTTTCGCCCTTGAAATCAGGGATCTGACCGATATCCTCAAAGCGGCGGATTTCAAGCTCTTTCAGGAAGTCGCTGCGTTGGGAGGCGTTATCAAGGCCATCAAAATCGAAGATAACCGCAGTCTCTCCCGTAAGGATCTCGACCATTTGCGGGATTACGTGAGTGATTACGGCGCCAAGGGCCTGGCCTGGGCGCGGATAAACGCCGATGGCTGGACATCGCCCATCGCAAAATTTCTGAAACCGGAGGAAATCAAAAATATCGAGGAGAGGATGGAGGCAAAGGCAGACGATCTGATCGTTTTTGTTGCCGACACACCGCGTATTGTCCACGATTCCCTTGGCAACCTTCGCGTCTATGTTGCGAAAAAGCTTGGTCTGATTGATCCGCAAGCCTATGCCTTCACCTGGATTACCGAGTTTCCCCTCATGGAGTATAGCGATACGGAAAAACGCTTCATGTCCACCCATCATCCCTTTACGTCACCTGTCTTGGAGGATCTTGACTATCTTAAGACCGATCCCGGAAAAGTACGGGCCCGGGCCTACGATCTTGTCCTGAACGGCTCCGAGATCGGCGGAGGGAGTATTCGTATCCACAGAAAAGACGTTCAGGCAGCGATCTTCGAGACGCTCGGCCTTGATGAAGAGGAAAGCCGCGTCAAGTTTGGCTTCCTTCTCGACGCCCTTGAGTTCGGCACCCCCCCTCATGGAGGGATAGCCTTCGGTTTTGACCGTCTCATCATGCTCATGACTGGGGCGGAGTCCATCCGGGATGTGATCGCCTTCCCAAAGACACAGAAGGCTACATGCTTACTGTCAGAAGCCCCCTCGCAGGTAAGTATTGAGCAGCTTATGGAATTGTCTTTGAAAATCGTTCAATAATACATTTTTTCATTGACAAACAACCTCCATGTTTATACAGATAGCATACGCGGTTCGTAACTAAATATTTCATACTAAAAAGGAGGATGGTGGTATGTCTCAGAAAAATCAGTGGATGGTATTATGCAGTATTATTTTTTCTTTAATGATGATTTTTTCTTTTGCAGGTTGCGCTAAAAAAGCAGTTAATGGCGATCCAGGAACCGCTTCGGATAAGGTGGTGACCGCCGAGAGCAAGACGGCTGCCCAAAGCGGAGCAACAGCAAGCAGCGAAGCTAAGGCCGGCGCGGCAGCTTCATCGAGTGCCACTACAGAGTACGTGGTAAAAAAAGGGGATTGCCTCTGGATTATTGCCAAGTACAAGGATATTTATGGCGATGATTACCTCTGGCCAATCATTTATAAGGCAAACAAGGCACAGATCAAGAACCCCAACCGCATTTATCCCGGGCAGAAGTTGATAATACCCCGTGATGGTTTCAGTATGAAGGACATCGTAAAGGCAAGAAAAAAAGCAGGGGCGAAAAAACCATATACACCGCCAAAAGGAAGCACGCCCCCTATGAAATAAAGTATCCGACATGATTTATCCGAGAGGGCGCAAGAAGATCTCATGCGCCCTCTCTTATTTTAGGGAGTAGCAGAAATATGGCGAAGTGGAACAAGAATAAAAAGGTTCTCGATCACGAACACACAGAGTTTTGGCGCTATGAATTAAAAGACGTCGAAGCTCCCAACCTGCAGAAGGATGTCTTTCCTTATGACGAAGTCAGCAGGATCGATTTCGATCACAAGTTGATGGCAATCTCACCGGCTGATGAAATATTCATTACCGACACAACCTTCCGGGACGGACAGCAGGCAAGACCGCCTTATACAGTAAAACAGATTTTCGATCTTTTTGTGCTCATGAATCGTCTCGGCGGTGAAAATGGTGTTATTCGTCAAACCGAATTCTTTTTGTATAGCAAAAAAGATCGGGAAGCCGTTGAAAAATGTATGGCCCTCGGTTTGAAATATCCGGAAGTCACCGGGTGGATCAGGGCCGCTAAAGAAGATGTTCACCTCGTTAAGGATGCGGGCTTGAAAGAAACGGGTATTCTCACCTCCGTGTCGGACTATCATATCTTTCTAAAGATGAATAAAAGCCGCCGGACAGCTCTGGATGACTATTTAAATATCGTTCGATCCATTCTTGACGAAGGCATTATCCCCCGCTGTCATTTTGAGGACATCACCCGTGCCGATATTTATGGATTCTGCATCCCCTTTGCCATTGAACTGATGAAACTCAGAGAGGAATCGGGGATTAATATCAAGATCCGTCTCTGTGACACCATGGGATACGGAATAACGTATCCCGGCGCTTCCCTGCCCAGAAGCGTCGACAAGTTAATCCGGGCCTTTATCGATGACGCCGACGTTCCCGGTCATCTCCTGGAGTGGCATGGCCATAATGATTTTCACAAGGCCTTGATCAACGCCTCCACAGCCTGGCTCTACGGTTGCAGCGCCGCTAATTCAACCTTGCTGGGACTTGGAGAGCGGACCGGCAATCCCCCCATTGAGGCCCTGATTATTGAATACATAGGCCTGACGGGATCAACCAACGGTATCGATACGACGGTTATCACCGATATCGCCCGTTATTTTGAAAAAGAGATTGGTCACAAGATTCCTGCCAATTATCCCTTTATCGGCGCCGATTTCAATGTCACCCGCGCCGGCGTCCACCTCGATGGACTGATCAAATGCGAAGAGATTTACAATATATTTGACACAGCCAAGATTCTGAAAAGACCGATTATCCCCATGGTAACGGATAAATCCGGCAAATCCGGGATCGCCTTCTGGATCAACACCCATTTCCATCTTGAGGAAGAAACAGCCATTGACAAGCGCCATCCCGGAATTTCCAAAATTCACAAGTGGATAACGGAGGAGTACGAATCCGGCCGGGTCACCAGCATTTCCAATGAGGAACTCGAAAAGCGGGTTCGAAAATACCTCCCCGAACTGTTCATGTCCGAGCTTGATAAGATTAAATACCAGGCTGCTCAGGCCGCTGTGGGGGTCGTCAAACAGGTGATCGAACATCCGGCGATCAAAACGATGAAACCGGAGTCGCAGGAACCGGTGATGCAGCAATGCATTGAGGAAAATCCCTCTATCCAGTTTGCCTATGTCGTTGACATGAACGGTCGTAAAATTACAAGAAACATTACCAATATACAGGATCGGGCAAAATATGAAAACTACGGCGTGGGAACAGATCAATCCGACCGGGATTGGTTTATCAAGCCCTTGCAGACAGGCAAGATCCACGTTACGAATTTCTATATTTCCAAGATGACGGGAGCGCTTTGTATCACTGTATCAGCACCGATTATAGATGAGCGTGACGAGATGGTAGGAATCTTCGGCGTGGACATCAAATTCGAGGACTGGGTTAAAAGGGTCGAAGATATTGCCGAAGCAACCCAGATCGCCCTGCGGGCGGAATACGATGAAAAGCAGAAATCGGATCGCTGGTTGTAGGGATTAACTACTCTTCATCGACCTGCCAATGTTCGTAAGGCCTTTCACGGGAATAGGAAAGTGCGGGTGTCAACTCCCGGATAAAGCGTGATGGTTTTACCGGAACATATCCTACTCCCCGTCGATAATCGACAGTGGGGTAGCAGAGGTACAATTGATCCTTGGCCCGGGTGATGGCCACGTAAAAGAGCCGTCGCTCTTCCTCCTCTCCTTCCGGATCTGCCAGCGCCCGGCCAAGGGGGATCATCCCTTCCGCGCACCAGGGGATGAAAACCACGGACCATTCCAGGCCTTTGGCCTGGTGGATGGTACTCAGGATTACCCTTCCCTCACCCCCCTTGGCGTCTGTCTCTGTTTCCTCGCCGATATTGGCAAGAAGGACCATCTCCTGTAAAAAATCTTCGAGAGAGGCAAACTTGGCGGCAAATATGGCCAACTGATAAAGGTCATCGGTTCGCTGCGTTGCGTCGGTGTAGGTGGCCTGCAGATAATTATCGTATCCCTTGGTCAGGATAGTTTCGATCATCATCCCGATGTCCCTGTTCTCCACTGCAACCAGTTCCTTCAGCAGTTCCTGACATTTTGCGAGCCCCGGCCTTGCTGATTGTGCCGCCTTGCGAAGAAAATCATCGCCGATAGCAGCAACGAGGGGGGCTTCCTGGGCGGCAAGCCATTGCCAGAGCTTGTCCGCTGTCTGCCTGCCAACGCGGTGATGGAGACACAGGACCCTTTTCCAGGCCATCTCATCGCGGGGATTGACGGTTATCCGCATATAAGCGGTCACATCCTTGATATGGGCCTGCTCAAAAAAACGGATTCCCGAACGGATCGTGAAGGGTATTCCCCGTCTGGTCATCTCCATCTGCAGGTCCATGGAATGGAAGTGGGCGCGATAGAGTACGGCGATCTCCTGGATTGGATAGCCTTCCCTGATCAACTCGATGATGCGTTGAACCACAAAATTTGCCTGCATCTGGACATTTCTGAGCGGGACCAGCGCCGGAAGGACGCCCTTGGGACGAATGGCCCGGAGAGATTTTTTGAACTGTCGTTCGTTGTTCATGATGCTCAGATTGGCCATATGCAGGATTTCCGGGGTGCTGCGGTAATTTACCTCCAGCCGGTAAATTTTGCATTCCTTGTATTTTTCAGGAAAACCCATGATATTGGCGTAGTTTGCCCCCCGGAAGGCATAGATGCTCTGGGCGTCATCGCCGACGACCATGATGTTTCGATGGTGTGAGGCAAGAAGATCGGTGATGTCCGACTGGAGAACATTCGTATCCTGATACTCATCAACCAGGACATGAAGAAATCGTTCCGCATATGAGCTCCGCAGATCCGGATGTTCGACCAGCAAACGCCGCCAGTTGATGAGGAGATCATCAAAGTCCATGACATTGAGACGCTTCTTCTCCTGGCCGTAAAGTTGGGCAACAGCGAGAATCGCATCCAGATGCGGCGTCAGATAGGGATATCTGTCCTCTACGACATCGGTAAGGGTCTCGTCGGTATTACGGGAGAAACTGATCACATCCCGCAAGACATCCCCGCGCGGAAATTTGGGGCCATCGTTTTTAACTGTTTCGGCAATACAGCGGTTTACCATTTGCTTGGCGTCATCGGAGTCGATAATGAGAAAATTGTTCTCATAACCGAGGCGCTTTGCGTGGGCGCGCAGTACGCGGTGCCCCAGATGATGAAAGGTCCCACCCCACAAACGGCTTACATCCATCTCCATCAGGGCGGCAACGCGAGACATCATGGACCGAGAGGCCTTGTTGGTAAAAGTTGCCAGCAAAATACGCTCGGGAGGGTTGCCCGATTCGATCAACCGGGCGACCCGGTAGGTCAGGGTCCGGGTCTTGCCGCTGCCCGCTCCGGCGATGACCAGCAACGGTCCGTCTTTTTCCAGGACGACCCGACACTGTTCATCGTTGAGTTCCTTTTCGTAATCAATCATTATGGAAGTTGCTTCTTGATGGCCTCGACGGTGTCTTTGCTGTTGAGAGATGCAAATTGCTTCAGCAGGCCTTCTTTTTGATAAAACTCTATAAGGGGGGAGGTCTTTTTTGCATAGGTTTCCAGACGGTATTGAATAGCCGCTTCCGTTTCATCGTCCCGCTGAATAGTCTTGCTTCCGCATTTTTTACATGTCCCGTCGGGAAGGGGCGGGTTGCTCTTGATGTTATAGATCTCCTGACAATCGGAATTGGAACAGGTTCGCCGCGTGGTCAAACGATCGAGGATGACGTCGCGGGGAACTTCCAGGCTGACGACAAAATCAAGCCGGATCTTCAGCTCGTCCATCAGTATTTTAAGGGCTTGGGCCTGGGGAATGGTGCGGGGAAACCCGTCCAGAATGAATCCCTGCCGGCAATCCGGCTCAGCCAACCGTCCTTTCATCAGTTCCATGATCAGTTGATCCGGGACCAGGTCTCCTGAATCCATATACGTTTTTGCCTGCTTACCCAGTTCCGTGCCTGCTTTGACGGCGCCGCGCAGGATGTCCCCCGTTGATATCTGTACAGAACCGTCATAATCCGTCAATAATTTTGCGACGGTGCCCTTACCAGCTCCCGGGGCGCCTAAGAGAATGATCTTCATAGCTTATACCTCTCTGTTAATAGATTGCAAATCGAGCGACGGACTATAGGAGAAATTCCCGAAGAGGTCAAGAAAATACCATTGCCGCATTTATCCTTGACAGCATGCCGCTTCCTTCCCTATAGTTTCGCCATGCAACCTGAAGAAAAACATTTTGGCCCGGTATGGTTCATCCCCGGCGCAAACCGAGGCAGATACCCCTACTGCAATTCCGTTTATATCCAGGGACCGGGAATCATCATCGATCCGGCCTCCGACGAGGATCGTCTCAAAGAAATCCGGGATCGGGAAGGAATCAGCGAGGTATGGCTGAGCCACTGGCACGAGGATCACTTCACTTATCTCGACCTCTTTGGAGATGTTCCTCTCCGGATTTGCAGGAAGGATGCACCACCCCTAACGGACATCGAAGTCCTTCTCGATTGGTACAATCCCAAGCAATCGCACCGGAATTACTGGCGGAAGGTGATTGAGGACACTTTCCGTTTCCGACCCCGCCAGCCCACTTCCTTTCTTGAAGACGGCGATGTAATTCCCTTTGGAAATGTAACGGTGGAAGTCATCGCCTCCTCCGGCCATACGCCCGGCCATCTGGCCTTTCTGTTCCGGGAACAGGGTATTCTCTTTCTCGGCGATTACGACATGACATCCTTCGGGCCGTGGTACGGTGATCTTTATTCCAGTATCGAAGATACGATCGACTCCCTCGGACGATTAAGGGCAACGCCCGCGGATATATGGTTTACCGGACACGACACCGGCGTCTTTACAGATAATGGAGCTCAGCTTTGGCAGCAGTATGAAAATGTCATTTATCAACGGGAAGCAAAACTGTTAAATTTACTCGCCACCCCCCACAGCTTAGATGAAATCGTTCAATCCTGGCTTATCTATGGAAGACCACGGGAACCGCTTGCCTTCTTTGAATTCGGAGAGAGCGCCCTGACGGCCAAGCACATCGAAAGGCTGCTGAACAAGGGACTGATCGAAGTAGTTGATGGTAAGTACGTCCGTTTGTGACAGTTTGTCCCGACATATACTCGATTTGACATTAACTGTCTAAATAAGCCCTGTCCTGATTTAACCAAAATAAATCTGCCCATATTTTTATTAATGTCATTGACTGCAATTCATAAAAAAATGACATGCGGCGGACCTTGTGTTCATCTTGTGTTCTTATGGATCAATGAATGTTATGAGCTAAGCTAGTATGCGGTCTGGGGTAAAATGGGAGGAGCGAATCTGTAGTTCATCTAATGCCCATGAGCATGGTTTGTAGAGTAGATCCTCCTCCCACTGCTTT
>JAPLJZ010000087.1 GCA_026388335.1 Deltaproteobacteria bacterium | reverse complement strand
TCCCGCAGCCCCATGTCGATTGCTTCCCTGATTTTCTTTTCATCGATGGCCATGTAGTGGCGAGGGACGAGGCTTTCATCAGTGACCTCATGTTTCCAGCTCCTGACCTGGTATGCCAGGGTTCCCGATTCCGTCCGGGGAACGGGCTTCGGAGGGATAACCGGGGGCAGGATCACGATGGGCTCCACCGCCTGGGCGAGCACCTTTTCCTGTGCTGCCAGCTTGGCCGCCGCTATCTCTGCTTCGGAGGCTCTCCGGAGACGCGCTTCCTCTTCTGCCTTCCTGCTGGCCTCTTCCCTTGCTTTTCTGTTCGTCTCTTCCATTTCACGGCGGAGTTTATCTTGAAGCTCCTGTGCCGCCCGGCGTGCCGCTTCTTGCTGTCTTTGCCTTTCTGCTTCTACGGCGATCTGATAAATGTTGATCTTGTTTTTTGTGGCGGTCTCGGCCAGCCTCAGTGGCTCCGTCAGAATTTTGCACATCTTGTTGATGGTCTCGATAAAGGCGCTGGCGCCCTCTATTGTTTTTTTCCTTTGGGTCTCGATGTTTTTTGTTATCGCCTTTGCCTTCCCGCCAAAGGTGATGGCAATCTGCATCTGATTGTCGTCCGTAACCTCCAGATCCTCGGCCTCGAAACAGATTTGCTTTGCTTCGTTAGCGTAGATGGTAAGGTCGGTTTGGGCCTTGATGACGCTCAGAGTAAGCTCGCTTGCGGATTCGATTTCTTTGGTGGTGTTCATTTTCCTTGCCCTCCTGTATTTTTCTAAAGATTCAACAACGACAGGCCCCGATCAAATCAGGGCGGTCATACAAGTTCCTTCTCCCAAAGCAGATTGAGCGCTTCATGACCGAATGCGCTTGCTATCTCGTCTTTCTGGCGGCTGCAGACAGGTAGATAGTCACACCAGGAGCAACTTGCGCCGCTCTGCTGGTGAAAGCGTTTTTCCACGATGGAATCGTAAACGTTCTGGGCTATTGCGTAGAGTTCAAGGAAATCTGGAACGCCCCGCAAACCTTCCTGTCTCTGAATGTACGGTGACTTTGTTTTTATGATGTGGATGTATCCGACCGGGATCTGGCCGCAAAGGTTCTCTTCCTGAGATGCTTGCCATATCCAATAGGCGTAACAGGTGAGCTCCAGGGAGAGATTCGGAAGATAATCCGGAGCTTTGCTTGCCCTGGTCTTTATTTCAATGGGACGCATCAACCCGGTTGAAAATGGAATATCTACCAGGTCAACAATGCCGACGAGGGGTATGGGCAAGGTATCGCCGTTGTCGAGGTTCACGATGGGAATTTCAAAGCGGGTTTCGATGAAGATTGGTTCGATGGATACGGTTTTCAGAAACAGGTTGGTGTAGCTGTATGAATCTGTTCGCGCCGTGAGCAGTTCGTCTTTGATTGCAGCCGTGGGATTGTCGCCGAGTTCCTGTGTCCATATCTTGTCGATTGCTTCGCTTATGTTCTCGGGTTCGCCCAGCTGCTTGGCGAGGTAATGGGCGGCGATGCCCTGGTGGGTTGCAGAGCCGATCAGTAACTGCACTGCCGTCCTGATTGGTTTTATCCCCAGCTCGTAGTAAAGTTGGTAGCTTCTGGGACATGTTGCGTAGCGGTCTATTCTGCTTTTTGAAAGATGAAATCCGTCATGAAACCCGTTGTTGCCTTCTACGTTGCCTTCCATGTAGTCTTCTATGCTGATGCCTTCTATGCTGTTCTCCATGTCATTTTCCTTTCCTGGATAGATTCACAATTGAACAGCCCGGATCGAATCTTTGGT
>JAPLJZ010000265.1 GCA_026388335.1 Deltaproteobacteria bacterium | reverse complement strand
TACCGATGATCTTCCTGCTTGGCCTTCGTATGACGAGAAAGCCCGCACCACCATGATTTTTAACACGAAAAGCATGGTTGAGCATGATCCGGAAAAGGACGTCAGGCTGTTTTTCAAGGGGATTCTGTATTAGTGCAACAAAAAAATTTAGAACGGACTGAGCTTTCCCCCAAAATCTTGACAGTGCATCAAGGTGTATTTTACCCTGTCAAGGGCAACGATGCTGCCTTCCAAATACAAAGCTTCACCATAGCTGATTGTACCAGATCAATGAGTACGGGTCGAAAGACACAAGGACTTGGATCATGAACAATCTATTGTGTTTTGCTTAGAGTTAATGTACGGAACATCCTCAGCAGGAGAGACACGTAGATGAGTTCTATCCCCTACACGAATTGACTTGATCTCATCTCTTATGATTTTATTTCCTGCTCGCCAGCGACAAGAACAACCATAGTCACGTTCAGCTATGTCTTTCTGTGGAGGTCCGTTCAGCTATGGATTCTTACCAGTACATTCTGGAAAGCCTTACCGGTAAAGGCAGATCACGCGGCTACATAACAGACGAAGACATCAACGACGCCCTTCCCACAGAAGATCTCACAGTCGAACAGCTCGATGATCTGCTGGAAACCCTCATTGCTTCCAATGTGGTCATTGTAGAAACGGAGCCCCACAAGGTCTGGCCTCGCCCACCTGGCCATCCCTCGCCGGAAGCCCGCATAAATGAATTGATGGAGCGCATCCTAGAAAGGGAGCGTGCTGTTCATGAGATACTGTTTCGCATGCCGCTTGCCGTTGCGGAAGGATTTAAGACAATCAAGGAGAAGGATGGCAGCAACGCAGCCAGTGATCCTAACTTCATTCGCATAATGAGTGCATACCGGAAATCACCCGCAGATCCTCACCATGTTAGGGCAATAGCGAACTACTTAAGGGAAGCTGGGTTGGCCAGAGAGGACACTTGGCAGATTTATTCTGATGTGTCCGCGGCCCTTGATGAGCTCCGGCATGCCGCTGGTGATGAAAAAAAGCAAGAACTGGCATCTTCTTTTGATGCTTCGCCAGAGGATGCCCTGGATTCTCTGGCATTGATAAAGGACCAGCAGAGAGTCATCAATAAAATTCGTGAGAACATATGCAGGGAATATGCTCCGATCATGGTCAAGATATGCCCCGGAGGGGGAGACGATGACAAACGACAGGACGGCTTCATAGCCCTACTTGAAGCTATGGATTGTTACTCATACAATCAAACTGATTTCCTGGCTTTTGCCACCGACAAGATAAGGGCCTCTTTGTTTGCAATGCGTGCCCATAACAGTGAACAGTGTGACGAGAGCGAACGTCTCGCTCCGATTACCAAGTTTGAAAGCCTTGTCCCGGCAGAAGAACAGACAGCAAAAGAGCGGACCTTTGTCGATGTTCCACATACTCCCCACCCTGCGGCAGATCCTCGTGGCATGTTCTCAGGCATCGACAAGATCACGCCGACTGTGGTCAGTGATAGCAGGCTCCTTGTAAAGAACAAACCGTTCTATCAGCGGGCGGCGCGGGAGTTGGTCAAAACCATGGACGTAAGGGCACTGCTGGCTGAATCGGCTAGCGGTTCTGAGGGTGGTAAAGAGCTCCAGGGCATGACGGCGGCGGGCAGGGCACAGGTGGATGCCGGCCGAAGGCTGTCAGCTAGGGCGAGGATCGTCGGACTGCGCGCCGAGGCATTCGTCATAAAGCATCTGCTCGGGACCCTGTCCGAGGAGGAGTACCAAAGCCTCTGCTGGGTGTCGAGAGAGGGCATTACACCGGGATGGGACATAGAGTATGTGGCTGCGTCAGGCCAGCCAGTCAAGATAGAGGTCAAGGGAACGGAGGGGAAAATGTTCCCAAACATCGACATCTCAGGAAATGAGTGGAAGGCGGCGGAAGAGCAGAGAACAAGCTACTGGCTCTATATCGTCACTGAATGCATTAGTTCCAACCCGCAGATAGCGAAGATCAACGACCCATACGCGATGGCCGAGAATGGCCGCATCCGTG
Source organism: Deltaproteobacteria bacterium (assembly GCA_026388335.1). GTDB lineage: Bacteria > Desulfobacterota > Syntrophia > Syntrophales > UBA8958 > UBA8958. The sequence goes on along the minus strand of JAPLJZ010000265.1, from coordinate 37,724 downwards.
CTTTCCCGCTGATCTGGCGCTTGGAAATGCTGCCTGAATGTCCCGCAACAGAGTGAACCCGTAGCAGGACTTGTTGAGACAGTTTTCATAAGGTCAGTTTACCGGATCAAGGTACTATAATACCACTGAGGAGAAGGGAGGGGGATGATAACAAGGTCCAGATAAAGATTTATTGCGGGATCGGCAATATGTGAACAGACCATTCTGCAATAGCGAGGAGAACGTCATATGGCCCACTTGTCTGATCATTACTCGTTCAAAGCTGCTACACAATCGCTTCTCCCCAAGTTCTCGACTTCGATAAATATTATTGATGCCCGCCAGAAAAGTTCAAGAGCATGGGCAAGTAGATGTTGTGATTTCCAGCCAACACCTCTATTTCACTATAGAGTCTTGCTGGCTTCCAAGAGAAAGGTGGCAAATAATTCCGTCTCAAACTGTCTGCTGTCTTGTCTTGATCATTGCCCCTTATCGCATTGCCAAGCTGGGACCGGGGGAGATCGCCACACACCACCAGGGCCAAGCGGAAAGGGGAGGCTGGGGGCACCGGGACGATCCGGGTCATCCTCCGTCAGGGGTGAGTTCATGGCATGCGATTAATGACATTGTCGGGCAATAACCTCTCTCTTCCGTTCATCTCTTTAAGTTTAGCTCCTGCTTCCCATTGTTCCGCTTCGAGGAGATCTTTATCCGTTTTGTAGATCGAACTCGTATCGGCCCCATCCCACCTGGCTTCATGCATCAGGACGGCATGCATGTCCGCGTACGTCAGCTCTGCCTGGGAAAAATCTGCTTCTTTTACTATGGCGTGAGAGAAATTGGTGTAAGGCAAACGGGCTCGCACGAATTGTGCCCCTGTACAATCCCCTTTAATAAAAAGGGATTGGGCGAGGGAGGCGTCCGCAAAGTTGGATACTTTGAGTTTCGCTTCCGTGAAATTGGACATAGGCAGGTTTGCCCTATGGAAGTCCGCCTTGTCTGCCTTGGCGCCGACAAAATTTACATATTTACCGTGGGCCTCCTGGAAGATTGCCCCGGTCAAATTCGCCCCGGCAAAGCTCGCCTGGGTGATATCGGCACGGGAAAAATCGGCGGCTTTGAGATCCGCCTTCTCCAGAATGATCATTTTGAGGTTACAATTCAAAAACTTCTGCCCGGCCAGCTTTGTTTCCATGAAATAGGCTTTCGTCAGATCGGTTTGATGAAAAATGGCGGTGGTCATATCGGATGCGCCGGCGATCATGCGGCTTAGATTTGCCCCCGTGAAATCAGTCCCGGTTAGCAGACAGTGGTACAGCGTAACCCGGGAAAGTGTCGCGCCGGCAAAGATGCAGCCGCGAAGCGAAACATTTTCGAAAAAGGCCTCGGCAATTTCGCATCCGGAAAAATCAAGGCCCGTCAGGTCGGCGTCTTTGATTCCCCCATCTTTTTTGATCTTTTCAAGACATTCTTGTGTGTTCATACATCCTTATTCAATGACAGCAGGGTTCTTTTGATATTTGCCTCTTTAAGATTCGCTCTGTTGAGCTTCGCCTGGTAAAAATCAACGCCGTAAAGGTTCGATAACTTAAGGTCCGTCCACATCAGGTTTGCTTTGCGCAGAGAGCCTTTGAAGAGATTGATCCCCCCGAGATTTGCCCCTTCGAGATTTGCCTTGGCGAATTTGGCTTCTCTGGCAACGGCCCTGATTAAAATGGCACCGGACAGATCCGCCCCGGTAAAATCCGCCCGATCCAGCTTTGCCTCGTACATTTGTGCCCGGACCAGCTTCACCCCTTCCCAGGAGGTGTCTGTCAGATCAGCTTGGTAAAAGCGCCCGTTCGTAATCTCTGTATCTTTATCGGCCCGCGATTTTTTCAGGGAAGAGACGCTAAATGACGGTGAATCTCCCTTGACGCCAAAAAGCCTGATTCCGTCGGCGCGGACATGGAAAAACGACGCATGCGATATCTGCGCTCCCGTGAGATCCGCTTCGCTGAGATCTGCTTCATCGAACTTGGATTCCCTGAGATCAGCCCCGGCAAACAGGGATCTGGGGGCCTTCGCTTTTATGCATTCCGCTTCCGTCATGATTGCCTTTTCGAATATGGTTTCAGTCATCGTGGCTTCCATAAGATTTACAGCGGTGAAGTCGGACGCAGTAAAATCACCTTCGGTCAGATCGGCCCTTTGCATAGAAGCCTTCACAAACTTTGCTTTCCCGGAACTGGCATGATTAAGCAAGGCATCATCCATGACGGCTTCGCTGAAATCGGTTTCCGTCATCAAGGCGCCGGTAAAACGGGCGCCCGTGAGTTTTGACTTCTTAAAGATGGCCCGCTCCAGGATAGAGTTCGAAAAGTCAGCCCCCGGCATCACCTGACCGGAAAAGTCAAGCCCCGTCAGGTCAAGGTTGCACAAAGGTTCTCCCTGCCAGTACTTTGCCAGGACGTACTCCAGGGTCACGGCTGCCTCTGCCTGGGGAGGGATCGGCGGTTCGGGGGGAGGGGCTTGAGCTGCTTGCGCGGCCTCGGCCGCCGCCTGCTTCTCAAGGTTGTCGAGGGAGGTCAGGGATTCCTGAACAAGCCTTTCCGTTTCCTTGAGTTGGGCCTCGATTTCCGGCTTATGAAAGCCTCCCTTCCTGAGTTCGGCGATGATCTCGTCGGCAGATTTCAAAGGCGCCTCTGGCTTCGGCGCCATGATCTTCTCGACGGCGGCGGCGGTAAGGCCGAATTTTTTCATGAACTCAGCGGTCTGCTTTTCCAGGGCGGCAACAGCCATTCCAAGGTCGGCAAGGGACCCTGTCGCCGCCCTTGCTTCGACAGGGGGAAACTGCTTGACCACGGCATCCGGGTCGAGGCCCGCCTGCTTCAGCATTGCCGTGGTTTTGGCTTCAAATTCCTGGGCTTCTTTGAGCAGAGAAGCCAATTCCGGTTTGATGTCCGGGGCCTCAGGCGGCGCCGGTACAGGGGCCGGTTTTGATTCCAGCGGCGTTTCCACCGGCGCTGCTTCCGCCTTCGCTTCCGTCGGGGTCAGGTTTTCCTCAAACATCCGGCGATACTCTTCAATGGATTTCGGTTGATCTGTGAGGGATTCCCATTGGGCATAAAAATGAAGCACATCTTCATACTCATCCTCTGCCACGGCGACAGTGCCGCGGTAGAGGAGAATGCCAATCTCCCGGTCGGGAAAGAGCCAAAGCGTCTCCGCCCGGCAGGGGACCTCCTTGAATATCACCCTGTCCTGCTCTTTCTGGTTAACGAAGAGACGACCCCGCAAGGCCGGGAGGGTTGATTGGATTACCGGCTTCCGGGGATGCATGTTGCGGATTTCCACCTTCTCTTCACCGTTGAAGAACCCGGCGAGGCGCTGATCCTCCGGGGCGGTGTTGAAGTATTCCCAATCCGTATCCCTGGGGAAATGGGGCCAGTCTTCAAGTAACCACTTTTGATCCACCTTACCCAAGTAGCCAAGCCGCTGGGGCCATGTCAGCAGGTAGGCGGTGAAACCGGCCGGTTTGGGTCTGTCGCCGGGAGACCCCATGAGATGACGGGGATCCTGGACATTGGGGATTGGGGTTTTCCCCGTGCCATCATGTTCCATACCTTTCCCAAGGGGATTCTCTGGCAGGTTCGGACCGCCGAAGGCATTTCCATAATTAATGGGCATATGTGTGAAAGGTTCGGGGTTCTGCGCCCCTGCCAGGCTCCAGTGGTAGTTGCCGAAAATGGCCAGGGTCTTGGATAAGTTACCGACGCGAACATGGACTTCCAAGCCATGAACAGGCTTTGGTGCAAAGCCGGAACCATAGACGAGAAATTCCCCGCGGACCTTGGGAACGCCGAAGTCAAAGATTTCGTCTTCATCTAAGGCCGCCCCGATGATGGGCCACATCTCCGGCTCCGTAAGCAAACGGTCGGAAAGGGATGTATCCAGGGTGAAACAGGCGCAGGCAGCGATGGAAAGGCAGGCTCTTTTATCAATAAAGCAGCTTTTGAAAAGGAGACCAAGATTTTGCGGTTTGATAATCTTCATGTCTATGGACGTCCCTTATCCCAATTGGATGATACCGGCGGGGTTGATGGCGAGGGGACCGGCGTGCAGGTTTCCGCCCGCGAAACTAAGCTTGATACCGGACGCCCCACTTATACTTATAGAATCGGTACCCTGCTGGATCGTGATATCGTTGGCCGTGGCCACGACTTTTCCGCCGTTCGGCTGTTGCTCCATGGTGGCATTGGCAGCCGCTAAGGTAATTTTTCCACCCCCGGTCTTTTCAATAGCCACACTGGCACTGGTGACCTTGACGCTGCTGGTGGCTGCGGGTTGCTGCTCAATGGCCACCCCCTGGGCATCAACGGTAATCTTGCCCCCGGCCTGCTCCTTTTGAATAGTGATGCTTTCGTTGAGTCCCGGGGTCATCTTGATGGAAGATGTCGGGGTCCCCATCGTGGCGCCGATCAGCAACTGGATGCCGTTATTGTATACAAGCTGAGCACTGATGGGGCTGGCGTAAACTTTGATTCCCGTGTCATTCATCTCAATTTTGCTGATAGCATTTGTGAGTTCGGTGTTCAGCTTATTAACCAGATACGCCAGAGCGGCCACCTGCGCAGCCGCTCCCACCGCGATGGGCGCCATGCTGACCCCCATCTGTTTCATGGCCGCAACTCCGCTTTCCTCATCGGGGAAAGCGGCACTGGCGATATCACCGCCGGCCGCAGCCAGCAGGGCCCCTACGGCGGCACCGCCAAAGACCATGGTTTTCTGTAACGTGGTCAGCACAGCCTTATCCACAGGAAGAAGACCGGCGGAAATCACTACTTCTTCCGTGCCCAGCAGATCGTCTTTATCCTTGATGGTCTCCTTGGTCTTACCGAATTCGACATGATGGCCGGCTTTGCACTCGATGGTCCCTGCCCATTCGAAGGCGCTCTTCATGGCCATAGTGAATTCCGAGGCCGTGCCCAGCATGAATTCCGCCTTGGAACCGATGGTCACATAGTTCTCCGAACCGATAACGATTGAGTCTTCCTGTCCCATGACCACTTCATGCTTGTTACCCGACGACTTGACGTGAAACGCCCCTTCATCCTCTCCCCCCTTGCCTATATAGATACCATGGCCCTGCTTTCCGAAGGGGCTGAAGAGATAGATGTATTCCTCCCCCGTGGTATCGTCCATGACAAATTGATTGCCCCCGGGGGTCTTGATTACGTGCTGTTTAGGATTTTTATCCGTAACCACGTTGAAGTCCTGGGAGTTGAAGACGGCGCCGCTGATGACGGGCAGATCGGGGTCGCCGTCCCGGAAGGAGAGGACAACCTCCGCCCCCTTGTGCAGCGGGAAATTCATGCCGTGAGTCTTGTCGCTCGTCCCGGCGAAAGGGCTCGCCATCCGCACATGATAAGAACTCGTACTCTTCCCCCACTTATTGCTGAAATCGTCGCCCCCCTCCTCCGGCGCAAAGGGAAGCCTCACCTTGTAGCGGCCCAAGGTCGGATCGATGTCCGGCGTCTCCGTCGATAAATCCCCGTCGATAACCGCATTCATAGTCGCGTGTATCTTTGGCTTGGGCGTCAGGCGCTGGGATCGGAACTGCACCGCTGCCGGAATCATCGTAAAGGTATTGTTATATTGAAATTCCTCCTCAACCCCCGTCAGCGGTTGCTGACCCTCATGTGCGGCATGGATGATCAGGTAATCACCGGAAAAGGTCTGACCGGGATCGTCAATGGTAATCAAAGTTCCGGGGATCAGGCTCGGTCCTGAAGCCATGCCGTAATAAACCTTGGTCTGACAGAATATCTCTTCGGCCCTGATCCCGGCCAGAGTCTGACCTTCCTCGGCAGTGCTGAAATTCTCCCCATAGATGGTCTGCACCCTGCCCGCTACATCGGTCGCAGAGCCCACATCCGCCGATGCCGACATGGTCCCCATCCCCGCCGTGTTGTAATTGTAATTCCTCAAGATAACCTTCGCCGGAAAGGCTGCCTGGTGCATGATCATGGTAAATATCGTCTCCGGCGCCGGGCCGGAGCCGGGAGCGCCCACAGACTTATACTGCAACGTCTTCGTCGCCGGGGGATGGGACAAGCGCGTATCCGTGATTACCATCTTTTCCGGCATCACATCCTGCAAACTATCATGCCAGGTCTGGTCCTGCTCAAAATAATAATAGACCCCTTCCCGCTCCATCAGGCGCTGAAGAAAATTGAGGTCGCTCTCCTCATACTGGCACACATAGGACCAGCGATTATATCCCCCCGGCAAAGGATCATAATGGGTACCCGTTAATTTCAGCTCATAGTCGAGAGAAGTAAAGCCGTTATCCTTCATGACGCCATCGATGATAGCACCAAACGGCTTCCCAACATAAATGTCCGAGCGTGTATTGAGGTAAAGAAGAAACATCTTCGAGCGAAGCCGGAGCTCATACTGAGTGTAATCGCCCACCCGCTGGATCTGACGAAACTCCGTGACGATGCCGTGATAGTAGGAAAAATGCTTCTGGACAACCATGCATAAAACGGCAGGCCGCAGCAGCACCTCCCCGAGCAAGGCGGGTATATTGTCCGTCGTGGAACGGAGAGTGATATAAAAATCATAAACAAAGGAAAGATTTTCATCCCCCGCAAACTTGATCACCTCGAATTCCGGCTTGACAGTATCCTTGTCGTTGTAAATGAAGCTGAAGGTAAAATAATTGTCCGGAACACCGCCATCGTCCATCAAATTGTTCCACGTATTCTGTCCCATATAATCTCCCTAACAAAGATGACCTTCGTCGTGATTATAAATACATCCAATTCATCCCATGATCATGACCTTGTTCTGGCTCGGCGCCAGTACGGAACCTACGGCGTTGCCGTCGTTCTGTTTGGTCATATTGCCGAGGAACACGGCCGGATTGCCTTCCAATTTCACCTTTGTACTCCCCATCAGGAATTCGGCGGGCCCCATGATCTTGCCGGAAACAACGCCCTGGTTGACGCCTCCCTGGTCACCGTTTGTCGGTGATATCTTCGAGGCCTTCGTCAGCGCGGGCATACCATTGATCAGAACCTTGGTCGTGACCGGGTTGCCCATCTGGGGCATGCCGACGTTGGGGTAGGGAGTCGGAATGGGCGGGGCCGGCGGGGCCGGAGTCAGGCAGACATCAGGCATGGCCATGAGCTGCCCATTTTCTTTGGTAACGGCAAACATGATATGATCTCTCCTATGCTAACCGATGTGTATCTTCTTACCGTCGATGGTAACTTCCTCTTCCGAGATCAGGGAGGCATGGCCCGCCTTGACGGAGAAGCGATCCTTAACTATTGTCCGGATTCTGCCAGCCCTGATCTGTTCCAAATTTTCGATCCAGCGGAAACTGTCCCGGACCCGCTCCGTGACTCTGCCGACTATGCTGTCAAGGATATCGATAACCTGGACGGCCTTTTTGCTCCGCACCTCCATGATGTTTGCCAGGAGGGAGCAGGCCGCAAAGCGGACCTTTCCGGAGATACCGGTAATTTCAATCTCCGGCGCTTCCAGGGCAACGCTTTTGTCGCCGCGAACAATAACGTTATCTGCCTGAAGCTTTAGCGGTCCCGTTTCCGTCCGCAGGCTGGCCTCCCCAGGAAATACCATCTCATAACATGCCCCGACTTTATCCAGAACCATAAGGATGTAGCCGCCTACGGCGGCATCAGCGGTTATCAGCACCCGATCCCCAATGTCCGGCTGGAGGAGACATCCCTCCGCCTTGCGCACCCAGAGTGATGTCCCGTCGTCGGTCTCGATCCGATAACGGTCCTCCTCCCACTCCATTACCAAACCATAGGCCAGGGACACAGGCCAATCGGGCACATTCTTTCTCAATACGGCAACATTTGTCATGGTGACACCTCATTTTCATGTAAAAAGATTACCCTTGTCTCATCGGCACATCTCATGATTTCTGGATGACCTGGAGAGGTAGATGATGTTCAGCCTCCAAAAGCACGGGGAGTATAAAGAAATTCGCCCCTCATGTCAAAATTATTTCAGTCCACGGCAATATAAGCATGGCGCCACACTTCATATTTAACAGTCAATATCTCATTGACACATCGGGCGGTCCATCGTATGTTTTCTAAACTCATCCCCTACTCTACCATCCCCCTCGAAGGGGATGGAGAAAGGTGCATTTTCCGGTGAAAGGGTGACCGATGTTAAAGCGTGTCTTGATACCGATCCTGTGTTTCGTGGTTATGCAGACGGGCGTTTTGATCATGGATGCCGGGTGGACGCCTGCGTCGGCAGCGGGGAAAAAGCTCGTCGTTGGCATTGCCGATGATCCGCCTTATACATTCAAGAATGAGCAAGGGGAATGGGCCGGATTAACGGTTGATCTCTGGCGCCAAATCGCCCGGGACTTGAAACTGGATTATTCCCTGAAGGAGATGACTCAGGAAGAAGTCTTGAATTCACTTCAAAACGGCTCTATAGATTTATCGGCCGACGCCGTTATCATTACCTCACAGCGTGAACAGCTTTTTGAGTTTACAGTGCCTATTGCCAGCACCCGCGTAGCCGTGGCAACCCTTCACGATACGGAAGACCACCCCTGGCTGGCAGCCCTGAAGATATTCGTTTCCTGGGGCACTTTGAAGATTATCGCTATCCTGCTGATGATATTGTTTTTACTCGGATTTATCTTTTGGCGAATCGAGCGGAAGAGCAACCCCGAGCACTTTGGAGAAGGGCTGATCCGGGGTATTGGTTCCGGCATTTACTGGGTGGGGTCGACCATGACGTCAGGTGTCTGTTTCGGCGTCAGCTTGAAATCTGTTAGCGGCCGGGTACTGGGGCTCTTTTGGATGCTGATCTGTGCCCTGGCTTTAAGTGCCTTTATTGCGTCCCTGAGCTCTTCCCTTACGACGCATCATCTCAGTGAAACGAAATTCGGCGTCGATAAGATGAGAAGAATGCACTTGGGAACGGAAGCAGGGTCGGTGCCTGCTTCCATTGTCGAGAAAATTGGCAGCCGGACGATGTTTCTCAAGGGTGAAGAGGAAGTCTTAGCGGCACTCGTCAGTAGAAAAATAGACGGCTTCATTTACGATGAGGCGACGCTGCAATATTACGCAGAGGGAAAATACCGGGGAATCATAAGCGTGCACCCGACCAGCCTGAAAGAGATCGTGATTGCCTTTGGCATGCCCCACAACAGCCCCCTGCGCAAACCGATCAACATATCGCTGCTGAAGATTATCGATGAACCGGTATGGGAATCCATCCTGAGCCGTTATGGTCTGGACAGTAATTTCGAAGCAAGGCACATTGTCATCGGCAGGGAAAAGAAACATAAACCCGTGACAAGTGACGAATAAGGACAAAAACCATGAAGACAATCCCCCCGCCCTACACTATTCTCGCATTAGGTCCCTTCAGCCCCGTACCGGAGACGGGATTTTCCGTAAACATCGTCCCCGTAGAAACCCCAACCCTCCAAGAGGCTTTTGGTCAACTGTCTCCCCGGCTCTGGATTCCGGCGCCTACGGACATCTGCCCGCCCGGGGGTCTGACCCTGCAACCGTCCGGGTTAAGAGATCTCACCCCGGACGGCCTGATCCAGACTACACCCTATCTCAAGGATCTCTGCGACGCCGGGGAATTCATCGCCAAGGGCCACACCAGCGGCGCCACCCCAGCTGATATCGCCGCCCAGGTACAATCCGCCTGGCCACATCTTCTCCTGGACCTTTCCATCCCCACGGCGTCTGCACAACAGGCAGTCCGCCACGACAGCGCCGTCGACGACATTCTCTCCATGGTGGCCATGCCCGTCGCGTCAGATCAGGGAGGGCCAAGGAACGCTGGAGGTCCCGCGGACTGGAAAAGGAAGATTGATGACCTCTTGTCGGCAAATATCGACTGTATCTTTAACAACGAAGAATTCCGGGCCTTCGAGGCGGCCTGGCGGGGAGTGGAATGCCTCGTCCGCCGGGGCGATGTTAAGGAAGGGGGAAAGATCGTATTGAAAATCGTCCCGGCCTCGGCGGAGAGCCTTACTGCGACCCTGGAATACCTGGCACTCGAACTTGCTGCGGATACCCCCGACCTCATCCTCATCGACCTGCCCCTGGACAACACCCCCGGCGGCGTCGAGACGCTGGGAAAAATCGCCGTCTTTGCGGCAACACTACTCACCCCGACGGCGGCATGGATCTCCCCCGCTTTTTTCCATCTGGTCAACTGGCGGGAGCTGCACCGCCTGCCCTATCTCAAAAACCATCTCGACGACGCCGTCTATGCCAAATGGCGCAAACTGAGGGAACAACCGTCGGGACAATGGCTGACCCTGACCTGCAACCGTTTTCTTACCCGCGCCCCCTATGGAGAAAACAACCGACCCCGTTCCGTCGCCTTCACGGAGACGGAACCCCTGTGGATCAGCCCGGTCTGGGCACTGGGAACTCTGGCCGCGCAGAGCGTCAACCAGTTTGGCTGGCCCTCGCGCCTGACCGACTATATGCGCGTACGCATGAAGGATCTTGCCGTGTCTGACCAAGGGGATGAAACAGCCTCGGCCACGGAGACGATTTTTCCGGACGACCGAATCCGGCAGTTTGTGGAAATCGGCGTCACGCCCCTGTCAGGGGCCTCGGGGCAGGACATGGCCTTCATACCCAAGGCGGCTGTCGCCTCCGGCGAATCCCTCCTTTCCCAGATGTTCCTTTCCCGAATTATAGGTTTTCTGATCAGGCTGCGGGATGCCTATGAGGAAAGCGACAGGGAAACGGAACCGGTGAGTTTCGTCACCGAGGCCCTGATGGCCTTTTTTGATGCAACGGAACAGGAACCGCCGGGCGACCTGTGGGTAACCGTCGGCCCCTACCCTGAAGGTCACAAGCAGGAGGAAGAGGCGCCGCTGCCCCTGGATATTGCCCTCACTCCCCCGAAGGCGGTGTCCCCGGATTCCAGGAAACTGGCCTTCACCTTTTCCTGGTAAGGGCCGGCATAGTATTGGAATTTTATAATAAGGAGGTCTCAACATGAAAAAGATCTGGATCAGCGCCTTGGACAAGGACCAGGAAAAGGTCCAAAAGATGATGAGCGTAGTCAAGACTTATGGGCTCGCCGTGGATGGGCATTTCTGGCTGGACGACCTGAAGAAGATGGCCTGGGACAGCGCCCTGGAACCCCTTGCCGCCAAGGATATGGCCCTCTGGATAATTATCGGCACGGAGGCCTCATGGCAAACCCCTTCCGTTCGGCAAGGTCTTTCGCTGCTCGCCCTTGCCGTTCAACATCAAAAAGGGTTGGGGTTTCCGATCCTCCTTGTCCCCACGGAGGGAACGATCGATCCGGAGACGCTTCCCACCCTCTTCCGGGGCGCAGAGGTCATTCCCTTCGCCGCGGCAACGCTGGGACCAAAGATCGTGGCCCTGGCCAACCGACCCGCTACACCCCTTGACCCGGGATACCGCCTCAATCTCCACGCCCTGCACGGCATCGGCCTGTGGTTCGAGGTGGGGCCGCCGAAGGATATCCCTTGGGACGGCGCCATGTTCGGCGTCCACGGGGCGGATATCGATGTCCATGGCGTCGGACCGGCGGACGGGATTCCTGCCCGGACCGTCCTGGAGTATGCCATGAAGGGCATGAAGGTCCAACTTGGGGAAGAGGAGTTTAACACCTGGGCCGCCCAAAATCACCTCGACGGCGCCATGTCCTATTACGTGCGCGTTCAGGGCATCCCCGATAAACTGCTCTTTGGTCCTTATGCCGCCGCCGCAGATGCGGAGGTCCACGTGGTAGCCCTGTCTTAGCAAGGGATGTCTCCTGCGCAGCCAGGCAATGGGGATCGGGTGCGGATAACCGCTGTAAGGTCATGATCATGGGATGAATTATCTGTATAATCATGGTGATGGTTCTCTTTAATCAGGGAGGTTATTATGGAACGGGATACTTGGGACAATCTGACGGGTAACGCCGCCAAGACCGAGGAGGAAGGCAATACCGAGGGGGCCGGCAATTATTTTACCTTCAGCCTCATTTACACCAATAAGGATACCGTCAAGCCGGTATTCGAGGTGATCTCGTTTACGGGGAACGAGAATCTCTCGTTTGTCTATGACTTCTACGTCACCCTCCGTTCCCCGACGGACAATATACCGTCCTTGCTCGGAGAGGTGCTGCTGCGCCCGGCCGTCTTATGCATCGTCGTCCAGGAGCATTTCGCCTATTATCACGGCATCGTCACGGAATTTCGCCAGGTCAAGCGGGTAGGCGACTACACCCAGTATGAACTCAGGCTCCGGGCGAAGATGTTCCTTCCTTACCTCAACACGCGCTCGGATATTTATGTCGGGAAGAAGTTCTCCGATATCATCGACGGCGTCATGAAGGACAACGATTTCACTTCTCTCGACTATGAACTGAAGTTGACGGGGAACCATTATGATCCCTTGCCGGGGGGGTACAATCGCTGGTCCTATGTATGTCAGTATGAAGAGAGCGACCTCAATTTTCTTCAGCGCCTGATGGAGAGGGAAGGCGTTTATTATTATTATGTGCAGGATCAGACCTGGCACGAAAGCTTGCAGGACGTGAAGTCGGAAAAGATGATCGTAAGCGACTCGAAAGTATCCCATTCCCCGGCCAAGAAGACGTTGCAGTATAAGCAGGCGGGGGCCCCCGGCCCCGGTCCGGCCCCGGAGACGATATTTACCATGATCATGCACCAGGCGGCCTTTCCGGCGAAGGTGGTATTGAGGAATTACAATTACGACAAGGCGGGGATGGGGACCATCTCGGCGACGGCGGATGTGGGCCCTAAAACCGAAAATACAGGAAGGGTCCAGACGATCTATGGAGAGAACTTCAGCACCACGGAAGAGGGACAGACCCTGGCCGGGATCAGGGCCGAAGAGATCTTCTGCCAGACCAAGGTTTATTACGGGATAGCCTCGGGACCGGGCCTGACCCCCGGGACATTGATTACCATTGAGGATTCCGGTCAGACCTTTTCCGGCGATTACCTGATCATCCATGCCGACCATGAGGGCAAGCAGCCCCTGACGGGAATCGAGGAGGAATTCGAGTACAACAACACCTTTACGATGATCCCGGCGGCGGTGCAGTACCGCCCCCAGCGCCTGACCCCCAAACCGAAGATCCACGCGACCATGAATGCGGTTATCGACGGGACTCTGTCGACGGAAACGCCTGATATCGACGCGACCTTCGGCCGCTATAAGGTACGCCTTCCTTTCGCTCTGGAGAAAGAGGGCGATGACTTTAGCAAGAAATGGGGGAAGAGTACGGACAAATATCATGTGCGGATGGCGAGCCCTTATGCCGGGACGGACAACAAGACCCACGGCATGAACTTCCCCCTTCACAAAGGGGTCGAGGTCGTCCTCTCCTTCCGGGACGGCGATCCCGATCTGCCCGTCATCAGCGGCGCCGTCTTCAACTCCCAGAACTTCAACGTGGTTACGGATAATAATCCGAAACAGCATGTAATCAAGACCCCGGGGGGCAATCAATTTGTGATGGACGATACCCCGGGGAAGGAATTCATGTATCTTTTCAGCCCTTTTGGAAGTAAGGGCAACTGGATTTATCTGGGGCAGGGAGGAGAAGGAACTCAGGAAGGGGCCTTTAAAGGGCAAAAAGGCGATAAGGGCGATACGGGAAACACAGGGGATACCGGAGAGAAGGGAGACACAGGCGAATCCGGTAAAGAACCAGGCAGCGTCATGCACGTTAAGTCGTCGGGGGACAAGCATGAGCTGGTCCTGGGGCAGGAGGATTCCTTCGTCATCGGCTCGGAGAACTACGTGACCATCGGCTCCAGGCTGGACGCCATTCTGGGCACAAGCTCGGAATTCGCGTTGGCCGTCAAAACTGCCTTTGAATTAGCCGGTAATCTTGAATTCAGAGCAGGCCATCACGTTGAGTTCGGAAAAACCAAGGATACCATCAAGGACGAAGATGAACTGATGGGCACGGAAAAGATAACAATTTCTGCCGGTCTCCCCTTTGGTGAGAAGGCTGTACTGTCTACCCTGGCCAAAACCCTTGTCTTTGGCGGCGCTGCGGTGGCGGCGCTCCTCGCAGCCGCGGGCGGCGATCTCGGCGCTCTCGTTTTTCCCGATGAGGCCAGCGGCGTTGACGCCATGAAGCAGATGGGGGTCGGCATGGCCCCCATCGTGGTGGGAACGGCTCTGCAGGTAGCGGCCCTGGAGTATCTGATAAAAAAGCTGAACACGGGATTAACCAATCCTATATCCCAGATTGAACTGGATGACTCGGGAATTAAAATCCACGCCGGTGTGATGGATTCCAATTTTGTTGACAACGACGGCATCCAAATGGGCATCGGCGCCGACGAAGAATATACTTCATTCCTTAAAATTATGCCGACTGGTGTTTCAACATCCGTTGAAATCAATAATGAGGATTCTTACCATATCATGATGTGGGAAGGAGAATCTGTTGTCATTGAAAAAATCGAAAACGATGGAGGCCAACTGACCATTGACGCCGATCAGGCCATCCTGCAAAAGGAGGGCGGCGGTGGAATCGTTACCGTGAATAACGACGGCGTCCACTTTCTAATGAGGCACGGCGCTTCGATGGAAGTAGATCAAAACAGTGTCATCATGGCAAGTCCCAATGCCCAAAACGGTATAGAAGTCTCGAATGTAGGCATCAATGTGACTTTCAACCAGGCAGGGGTCTTTCACGCAGGGCCTCTGGAGGTCGACGGGGCAGGGTTCATCAAATTAGGATAAAGCACGACAACAATACCGATGAAAATCATCAAACCGCAAAATTTGGCCCAGATGTTCAAGAGTATGCAAATTGACGGTCAATGCCGTCTCAGCTTAGCCGCCTGTGCCTGCTTTACCCTGGATGAGGCCGCCCCGAACCGCCTCCTCAACGAGCAGGATATGTGGCCCGTCATCGAGGCGGCCTTGGACAAAGAGGAGATTTTCGATTTCGGCGTCCCCAAGGTCCGGGGGGAATTTCTCGTCTATGGGAGCGCCTTCGCCCCGCAGCCGGTCCGGGCCATCGAGGTATCCGTTCATGTCGGCGGCCTGACGAAGACCTTGGCCGTTTTCGGCAATCACTACTGGGGCCTCGTGGGCACCGAGAAACCCGAACCATTCACCCACCTGGCCGTTAATTACGCCAACACCTTCGGTGGTCCGGATTTCCCGGAAAACCCACTGGGAAAAGGGACTCTCCCCGACGCAACGGGGGAAAGGCCCCTCCCCAATGTCCAGGACCCCCGCCATCTCGTCGGATCTCCCCAGGACCGGCCGCCACCCGCCGGCTTCTCCGCCTACCCCATGACCTGGCCGCAGCGGCTGCGCCACATAGGCAAGGTTGATGACAAGTGGCTGCTGGAAGACTGGCCCCATTTCCCCAAGGACACGAACTGGGAGCTGTTCAACGCCGCCCCGGAGGATCAGCGCCTCCCGGGATTCTTCACCGGCGATGAAAAGATCGAAATCGTCAATATGCATCCTCGGAAGCCGTTGCTAAAGTCCACCCTGCCCGCCTTGCGGGCCCGTCTCTTCGTCCATCAAAAAGAGGGGGACAAGGAGATATTCAGGGAGGTCCCCTGCCGGGCGGAGACCCTCTGGCTCTTCCCGGATCGGGAAGTCGGTATTCTGCTCTATCGGGGGGCCGTCGCCGTGGCGGACGAGGAATATGAGGACGTCCTCCACCTTTACGGCCAGTGGGAATCCATGAGAGAACCGCCGAAATCCATCGAAGAATACGGTCGGATGTTTCAGGAAGAACTGTCGCCGGCAGCCGCACCGGCAGCCGCCGCCGAAGCGCCGCCGCCGGAACCTGCCCCGGTGGCAGCGCCCGCAAAAGCACCGGATATCCACCCCGAATTGGCGGCCCTCCTCAAGGAAACCCAGGAGTTCGAAGCCAAGACCGCCGCGATGCTGAAGAAGGCCGGCCTCGATCCGGACGCCGTAGTGAAGCAGTTTCTCCCTGTGGAGGAACGGGCGGCCGCCGGGTCCCTGGACGAATTGGGGATGGCCGTGGTCGCCATGGAAAAGCAGACCGCCGCTTTCATGAAAAAATTCGGGATCACCGCCGCCGACGTCGAGAAAATCATGGCGCCGAAGCCGGAGGCGCCTTTGCCATCCGCCGACGAGATCATTGCCGGGCTGCGGAAGGCGGGTATCCATAAACCGGAGATCGAGGCGCAGTTCAAGGAGACGGAAAAACTCGTTCATGAATCCCTGGCTGCCCTCGACAACCTGGAAAAGCAGGCGGCAACCAAGGTTGAGAAATCAGCACAAGTTCCTTCTCTCGCACCGGCGCCGGAACCGCCTCCTCCCCCGGCGGGCCTTGCCCTTACCGTGGAGGAGGTTATGCTCCGCTACGGGCGAGGGGAACCCCTCGGCGGCCTGGACCTTTCAGGTCTCGATTTTACGGCCAGGAAAATGCCCGGGGCCGATTTCACCGCAGCTGTCTTGGCCGGGGCGATCTTCACCAACGGCGGGCTGTCCAAGGCGATTTTTAAAGACGCAATCCTCAAAGACGCCGATTTCACCGGCGCCGACCTCGCCCAGGCGAACCTGGAGCAGGCCGACGCCTCTGGAGGCCGTTTTGCGAAGGCCCGCTTAGCCGGGGCGCAGCTTTCGGGCGCGGATTTCACCGGCGCGGATTTCACCGACGCAGATCTTTCCGGGGCAAGCGCCGCCGGGGCAATATTCGAGGCGGCCGTTATGGAGGGAATCAGGGCGCAGAAGATCTCGGCCCCCAAGGCCCTTTTTGCCAAGGTGAATATGACCGACGCCGACTTGACGGGCGCGGAGCTGGCGGATGGGGATTTCACCGGGGCCAAGCTTACCCACTGTTCTTTTATGGATGCCAACGCCGCCGGCCTGCGCCTCAGCGGGGCTACGGGAGAGCATACCAAATTCGGGTACTCTCTCCTCAATGGTTCGCGGGCCGACGCCGACACCACCCTCACGGACGCCCGCTTCAATGCCGCTGATTTAACCGACGCCTGCTGGGAGGGTGCCCGACTACTCCGCGCCCAGATGATGGAGGCGACGCTGGACCGCGCCGATTTCAGCAAGTGCGATTTGACGGGGGCCATCATGATTCTGGCAACGGCTAAGGAGACGAAATTTATGAAGGCCGACTTGACCAACGCCAATCTCACGGGCGTCAATCTCTTTAAGGGATCACTGCGGAAGGCCACGCTCACCCGCACGGACCTGAAGCTTTCCAACCTCTATGGCGTGGATTTTTATCAGGCCAAAATGCAGCGGACAAATCTTGACCGAGCCAATATCAAGAAAACCTTGTTAAAACTCAGGCAGGAACCATGAACACCGACGAGATAATTGCAAAAATAAAAAGGGACGGCGGGTTGAACGATGCGGATCTTACGGGCGCAAACCTTTCCCACCAGGACCTCTCCGGGATTATTCTGGAGGGGGTACGGCTTCAAAAAGCGAACCTGGAGGGGGTAAAGCTTGTCAACAGCTCCCTGATCAGGGTCAATCTCACCGGCGCCGGTCTGGCAGGGGCGGATTTGACGGGCTGCCGGTTTGATGAGGTCGATCTCGCCGGCGCACAGATGGGAAAGGCCGTCCTTGCCGACGCCTCGCTGCAGAAGGTTTCCCTCGTCGGTGCCGATCTCTCCGGGGCGGACCTCGGCAATATGTATGCAGGCAACTGTGATCTCACGGGCGCTAAATGCCTGGGGACCACCTTCATTAACGCCTCCCTTCATGAATGTAAGTTGAACGCCATGGACTTGACGGGAGCTAATCTGAACCGCCTCATGGCCGGCGGCAGTGATTTCTCCGGGGCCATCTTCAATAGAACGGATCTGACCAAGGCGCTTCTCGTGGAGAGTAAACTGGAAAAGCAGCGCTTTCCCGGCTGCATCCTGTTCATGACCATATTCGACAAGTGTCATATGAAAGAGGCCAACTTCTCTGGCTTGGATCTTACCCAGACCAGCTTTGCCAACACGGACCTTACGGCGGCGCAGTTTACCAAAGCCAGGGGTAAATATGTAACCTTTGGCGAGATCACAGCACCGGGGGCCGATTTCTCGGACGTAGATTTCTTTATGGTCCGTTTTAGCAAGGCCCGTCTGACGGGGGCAATTTTCCATCGCGCCCGTATCGAACAATCTCTTTTTGACGACACCCGCCTGGAAAAATGTGATTTTCGCCGGGCAGAGCTGCCTTACACCGATTTTTCCCGGGCCGTCGTTGCCGGGGCCGACTTTTCCGACACCCGTCTGGACCGGGCCAATTTCCACGGCGTCCATAGGGAAGAGGCTGTCTGGGGTGGGGCCGATACCGGGACAATTTACGAGACCGACCCTGACCTCTGGGCGGCGGAAAACTGGACCGCCCCAGACAGAAGAAGAAAAAGGAGAAATGAAAAATGAATAATATCATTGCCCTCAAGCGCGATTCCCTGCCCCGGGAAGCGTCGCTTCTCTATGCCCGGGTGCTGGAGAAAGACGGCGACGGCTACAGTGTCCGTCTCGAAAACGGCGCCGTCGTTGCCGCCCGGAGAGCCGGTGGCTGCCTCCTGGCCCCCGAGACGGGAGACGAGGTCCTCATCGCCGATAACGGCGAGTGCGCCTTCATCCTGAGTGTGCTGACAAGTCCGGGAGATACGGGGAGGATCACCCTGCCGGATAAAAGTACCATCGAAGGAGGCGAGATCACCTTCACGGCAAGCCAGGGAGTTGCCATGGAGGCCCCCCGGATTTCTCTCACCGGCATCCTGGGGGAGGTGAGGTTTACCGGGCTTTCTCTGCTATCCCAGTGGTGCGACGTCCGGATCAGGAAAATCGTCGCGGTGGTGGAAATCTGGGACCGCGTCATCGGACGTCTCACCGAACGGATCAGGGACAGCTACCGGTGGATCGAGAACACCGAACATACGACGGCAGGAAGGATAAGGACCATCGTGAAGAAGCGTTTCTTTCTTTCAGCAAAAAACGCCTCCCTCAACGCGGAAGAAGAGGTTAAACTGGACGGCAAAAAAATCCATATCGGATAGAGGAGGAAGAACGATGTTTGCCGCCACGATAGAAAAAGGACAGGTTATGGCCATGCCCGATGTCTGCCTGACTCCGGCGCCCCCGGCGCCGCCCGTACCGGTACCCTACCCCAACATCGGCATGACCCAGATGGGGAACCCGACAACGAAAAAAGTCCTGATCAACGGCGCCCCCGCTCTAACCAAGGCGTCCAAGATTCAACCGACCAACGGCGATCAGGCCGGGGTCAATCAGGGCGTCGTTTCCGGGAAAATCATGGGACCGGCGGAATTCATCATGGGCAGCACCAAAGTCAAACTGGAAGGAAATCCGGCGGTGTTCATGGGGAACCCCACCAAACAGAACGACGGCAACGCCGTCGGCTCGCATATCCAGCCCTCTCAGAACAAGGTCATGATCATGAGCTGATTCCAATTCCAAATCAAAGCGCTATCTTCGTTGGCATCGGCAATCGGCTCCTCGACGTATAAAAATACGCCTGCGTCGCCTCTGCCTCGCCGCCTTGATTTCATCTTTGATTTGGAATTGGAATAATTTTATCTGGGGGCTTTATGGTAACCCGCCCGGATCGCTGCCGCTTCGGAATCAAAATAGACGCGGTGATGCGCCTCGATGTGATGGTAATATTTCATCCCCGGCAAATGATACCGCTTGCTGTCCCGGTTCCCGATGACCTTCTCTTTCCTGACGGCCGGGGCCGGAGATTTGACTGCCGCCCGTGGAACTTCGACCTTGATCGCATCAGTTTTGGCGGCCCTGTCCCGAAGGGGATGGAAATAAAAGAGCAGCCCGCTGAAAATCACAAACATGAGCACCAGGGTGCCCACACTGATGAAAACCAAGCGGTACTTGCGAAAAATACTGGGTTCCTTCGCTGAGGAGATAATTGTCTGGGGCAGCACATATGATGGGGCGACAACGGGAAGGGGCATCAGATCGTCAATGACTTCCGGAAGACACGTTTCAATGGCTTCGGGTAAGCAGTGCCTGACAGGCTGCAACTCGAAACGTTTCAGGGCATCCTGTTCATCCATGAGGAGATAACGGCAATAGCGCTTGAGATAATCGGGTACGGCTTTTTTATCCGGGAAGGCATCCTGATCATCGGCTTCCAGTGCCACAAGGAGAGGCAAGCTGATCTTCGTAGCCTTCGAAATGGCTGTCAGCTTGATCTCACGGGCTTCACGCTCTCTGCGTAGATAGGCCCCCAGCGTCTCTCTCTCTTTCTTATCCATAGCCGTCATCCTTGATGTTCCTTCATAACACACCCCCCGGTCCTTGACAATACGAATGTCCCTTCTTTCCTGTTGTCCTTTTTCCTTGACACCTGTTCATCCGTTCATTATCATCCTTCCGGAGGGATGATAAAATCATGATAAAGCGTTTGTCTCTATTATTTGTATTGATGATCTGTTTCCTGGCGGGCTGTGGCCCGGGAAAGATTGTCGTCAAGACCGATGACAAACAACTGTCCCGAGATTACAATATCCATAACGAAATCCGTCCCGTCAACCCCGGCGTCTTTCCCGAGAATCAGCCCTGGCAGATTGTAAACGCCAATCTGAAAAGAAAAGTATATTTCAACGACCGGCAGACCATCGTCCTCAATGAGGCGACCAAAACGAGCACGGGCAAGGACGTGAGCACCCAGTATCATTATCACGAGCTTTCCGGATACGTACTCAGCGGCAATCTGCTCATCAGGATCGACAAGAACGTCCAGAATATCGGGCCGGGAGGGGTCTTTATCATCCCTTCCAATGTTCATTACGCCGTTCTTCCCCTCGACGGAAAGGTCTCCTACCTGGAGATATTCACCCCCACCCGGGATGACCTCCGCAGCCCCCCCGTTCTCTCGCGTTTCGACGAAAACGACGTGAAGAGCCTTATCCACAAGTGGTACGCCTATCTGGACAAGCTGGCCAGTGTGAACAATTACCTGCCCTTGCTGGCAAACAAGGGACTGGTCATGCACATGCCCGGAATGGTCATTCGCTCTCAGGATGATTTCAAGAACTGGTATGCGGGGATGCTCAAGAAGACCAAAACCAATATGAGCAAGGCTAAAGACATAACCGTCACGATCGATAAATCGGGCAATTTTATTGCGGAATTCAGCGTGTCCTGGGAAGCCGTCACCTCCCTTGATGAAAAAAGGACTTATAACTCCCGGCAGAAATGGACCCTCGTTGATCAGGGCGGGGCGACTCCCGTCATTCTGGGCACCGATTACAAGGAAATCAGTAACATCGTACCGTAATGACGGCGCCGGTCTCCCGGAAACAAGCCTTTGTCTTTAAAAAACGCGAGAAATATAAACCGGTAAAATCAAATGGAGGATGGACAATGGCAAAAAAAGTAAAACGTGCCGGCTTTTTATCTTTGGTTGGGATATTCGCTGTTTTCGCCCTGGCCTCTCTCTGTCCGACTGCGGTCAACGCCCATGCCCCGCAAAAGGTCCTGTTGGCCTACGATGGAGCGACCAAAACGCTAAGTGTTACGGTTACCCACACGCGCTTCTCGGAGGGCCACTACATCAACAAGGTTGAGATCAAGAAGGACGGAAAGGTCATCGCTGTCCAGGAATACAAAAGCCAGCCGTCGGAAACCTTTACCTATACCTATAAGATTGATGCGGTCAGCGGCGATACCCTGGAAGTCAAGGCCTCATGCAGTAGGTTCGGTTCCACCTCCGAAACAATTACCGTTGGGAAGGGTCCGAGCAAAACACCCACATAATCGAGCATACCTCTGACAAAAAGAGTGAACGGAAATGTTTCTCTTCTATAGCCATGTCTTTTTTATGACCGCAGGATTGCTGATAATGACCGCAGTGGTCGGTGTCGCCAGATTCCTGCGGCGGAAACAATGGTGGCTGAAGATTCATCGCCCTGCGGGAATCACCGGGGCAGTATGCCTAAGCGCCGGATTTGCGACAGCCGTCGTCATGGTTTACCAATCCGGAGACGGACAATTCGAGGTCCCCCACGCCTGGCTGGGCCTGGCAACCGTTCTTTGCGCGCTTGCTGCACCCACCCTGGGGTATCTGCAATTCAAAATTCGCTCAAAAATCCAGCATCTCCGCCTCTGGCACCGACGGACCGGATATGCAGCCCTGATCCTGACCCTGTTATCGGCACTGTCGGGATTGTTTGTAGCCGGGATCATTTAAACGCATGAAAAAGGATGATGTCGTACGTCTATCCCTGCCTTCGGACCTTTCCTATCTGAGTTTAGCCCAGATGGTCATTCGGGAGACGGCGCTGAAAATCGGGTTCACCGGCGATGATCTTTATCAAATCGACCTGGCCGCGGAAGAGGCAATCTCCAATGTCATGGTCCACGCCTTTGCCGACCAGGAGCGGGAAAACTTTGACCTCATCTGTGAGCGGGCGCCCCTGGGGATGAAGATCACCATTAAAGAGAAGGGCTTGCCCTTTGATCCCGGCCAGATTCCCGATTACCACCCGGCAGAGAATATCGACCAGATGTCTGCCTCCGGGATAGGGGTCTTCCTCATGAAGGAATACATGGATGAGGTCTATTTCCGCAACCTCGGTATGGAGGGTAAAGAAACGAACCTGATCAAATATCTGCCGGCGAAGAGTATCGAGTCATACCTGTCCGCACAGGAACGCGCGGAAGCAGAAGCCGGAAAAGTATTGGATACAGGGATGCCCTCCCCCTCGCTGCCGGTGCCGGAAAAGATCCCTTATACGGTCCGACGGATGGAGCCCGCCGAAGCGGTGGAGATTGCCCGTTGTGCCTATAAATCCCACGGCTATACATTTTTCGACGATCACATTTACTATCCGGAGCGGATTATCGAACTCAACGGGACGGACGAAATGATTTCCGCTGTCGCCGTGACGGAAGACAATATCTTCATGGGACACTCCGCCCTCGTTTATCCCACCGATGAATCACGAATCGCGGAATTCACCTTTGTCTTCGTAAACCAGGAATACCGCGGCCAAGGCTGCATGAAGAGGATCGCCGACTTTCTGTTTCAGTCCCCCAAAAAGAAACCCCTCGATGGCCTCTATGTTTACTCAGTAACCAACCATGAATTTACCCAGCGGGGAATGGCCCAGTTCGACATTCGCGATTGCGGTCTTCTCCTTGCTTCCAGCCCCGAAACCTGGGTCTTCAAAGGTATTGCGTCCCAGGACCAGAGGATTAGCGTCGCCCTGAGCTTCAAGTATCTCACCGCCCCCCCGATCCTGATCCTGTATCCCCCGGCGCGGCATCAGAACATCATCGAACGTCTGTATCAAAACATCGGCGCCCTGAACCACCGCTTTCATACCCCCGACGAGGACCTCCGGCAACGCCTCCCCGCGGAAGCGGAGATCCGGACCGATGTCCTCTTGACGGAAAATTGCGCGGAAATTCATATAATCGGCTATGGTGACAACGTCGTTCATGAAATACGGAGAACCCTGCGCGAGCTATGTCTGAAAAATGTGGCCGCCATTCAGCTTTTCCTCGACCTGCAAGATCCCCACACCTTTTTCATGACGGCGGAATTTGAAAAAATGGGCTTCTTCTTCGCCGGCATCCTGCCGCTGGCCCTGGTCGGGGACGCATTGATTCTCCAGTACCTGAACAATGTCCGCGTTGATTACGACAAGATTGTTCTCTTCACGGAGGAAGCCCGTCAGATCAGAGACTATGTCCGGGAAATGGATCCCAATCGTGATTTTCAATAAACCCGCTGAAACAAAAAACGTACTGATGGGAAAAAACAGACTGGAGTCTCTGACCGACGGCATATTTGCGTTTGCCATGACGCTGCTTGTCACCAGCCTGATCCTGCCCCGATCTGCAATAGTTACCCAGACATCCGGTGCCGCACTGGCAAGTCTCCTGCCGGATTTTTTCCATTACATCATTGCTTTTTTTGTCCTTGCCGCATTCTGGATGGGTCACCATGAACAGTTAAGTAAGGTCCATCACCTCGACAAGAACCTTTTATTCCTGAATGTAGTCGGCCTGTTTTTTGTGACCCTTGTCCCCTTCTCGACCAGCTTCATCGGAGATTATGCTAATGATGTCATTGCCACAGTGGTCTTCGAGCTAAACCTTCTGATCCTCGGACTGATCTTCACCATCCAGTGGTATTACGCTACCCGGAACTACCGTCTCGTCTCAAAGGAATATCCGGAATCGGCTATCCGGAGACGGATGAACCACCAGTTTGTTATTCCGGCGATTTCCCTGGTTGGGATTATTATTACGATACTGGGATTCGACAACAGCACGATGGTCTATATGGCGTCTCCCCTGGTTGCCTATGCAGTTGACCGTTATGCCAAAAAAACCTAGCAAAACAGCAGGGTTCGGATTGCGATGATTTTACCAGAATCCTTCCTTGTAACAAAACATAAGGATATTTTGAGGGAATCCACCCTTTCAACTCGTAATCATTGATGTTATTCCCACAATATGTGGCATATACATATGGCTCTGTTAGGGATCGGGGCCAACGGATAGATGGTTGAAATATTGTGCCACTACAGGGAGACCAGACGGTAAACGGAGCAAACAGACATCACCCTGTATATGGGGGGAAACCGGTCTACTTGACTCAAACGATGGCGATGCGAAATAGGCCGTGAATATCATGTTGTCGTTCAAATAATCGGAGGATTGAGATCAATGATTCGCAGGGTGAGTGGAGCATTTACGGGTGGCGTTGTAGGAATTCTCGTCGAAGGCGTTATTCTCTGGGTTCTGGACAAGGCAGGGATTATGCACATACTGCAGGTGACGCTGAAGCCAAATTTATCGGAAACGTGGCTTTGCCAATGGATGATATGGGGAGGCGCCTGGATGCTCCTTTTGGTTCTGCCTCTCTGGGAAGAGAAAAGCTTTCTTCGTGGTTGCGCCTTCAGCCTGCCGCCGTCCACCTTTCTTTTCTTCATGATATTTCCCGGCATGGGCAAGGGCATGCTTGGCCTCAGCTACGGCATGCTGACGCCGGTGGTCGTCATTATCCTTAACTGTATTTTCGGCATTGTGGCGGCATTATGGTTCAAGATGACGGTTAAATTATCTTTGAGGTAAATTTACGGAACAAAACAGGGCGTCACATTTTCAATTTGAGTTATGACCTCCTGTCATTGACAGTGATAATGTTTATGCCCATAGTAAGGAACCCTTCTTACTTGTAGAATCTGGAGAGACGCTCCGGAGAAACTCCTGAAAAGTAAAGGGATATCAATAACCAGTTTCGGAGCGTACACAAGAGGATGCCTTCCTTTTCCCAGCGCCGTGCCGATGTCGTAACAGAGCGATTAATGATGGCAATCCTCTCCCCCCGTTTCTTGATGCGCCACATGATTTCTACATCCTCCATGAGGGGAATATTTGCAAAACCGCCAATATCTTGGAAGTAATTCCTACGGAAGAAGAACGCCTGATCTCCATAGGGAATACGGGTAAACCGAGAGCGGAAAGACGCGATTTTGGCGATCAAACGGTAAATGGGCCGGCCGGAGTCGATAGCCAGATCAAAGGCGCCGGCCAGGCAGTTTGGATCACTTAACGCTCCTTCCATAAGGGCAAGTGCATTGGGGGGAAGGCGGGTATCGGCATGAAGGAAGACGACGATGTCGCCCCGGGCCATAGCGGCGCCGTTGTTCATCTGGTTCCCCCGGCCTTTTTCACCGACGGCGGTTTTAACATTTCCGTTTCGGACAGCCCCGATCGTTTTCCCCGACCTGTCTCCATCCACGACAATAATCTCCATGGATTCAGAAACCTTGAGAGTTTCAAGGTGCTCAATAGTCGAATTGATGACGGCTTCCTCATTGATGACGGGAATGATAATGGAGAATCGGGGCGGCATCAGCAGCCCTTAGTGAAACCGTAATCCCGCAGACAGGCGATTGTTTTTGAGCCGGAAAATCCGGTTTTCTCGCTGTCATTGATCAGGGCAACGACATCTTCCGGTAGGTCAATATCTCTCCAGACGGGAAGGACATGGACACGGATTCCTAAGCTTTCAAGGATGTCCATGGTCGTTTTGCAGACGCTGTCCGTGCCCCATGCTATTCCCGTGAAGGCATCGGGAGTGAACGATTCCCTGCCAAAGCCGATCAGGTAATAGCCCCCGTCACAGGCAGGACCGATGACGGCTCCGCCCTTCTCTAGGGCCTGGAAGGCTTCCTCGATGATTTGCGGCGGGAGATCGGGACTGTCACTGCCAATAATGACAACCCAGCGGAATCCGCCCGGAAAGCATTCTCTGAAGGCGTTATGCATCTTTTCACCAAGATCTGTCCCGGCCTGGGGCAGATATGAAAAAGTATTCCCGAACTCATTAGGGAAGTCTTTTTTCCTTTCTGCAGGGTGATAAGCGATCCAGAACCCGTAGTCGCCTTCGGACAGTCTCGCCAGCAGGTCCTCGATGAAGGCACGGTAGAGACGGACAATCATATCCTCATCCAGATATTGACTGAGCCTGGATTTCACCTTCCCCTTTTCCGGGTATTTGACAAACATGATGAGACATCGTTCTTCGTTCATTTTTAATTTGACAAGCAATCCCTCGTTAGTGGACGGAGTATAAGAAGAAGGGCCTTGGGTGTCAAGGGGCGAGTTTTTCGTGATCCATTTCACGGTACCCCATGTCCTTGAGACATATTATTATTGACATGTTCCCTGGGATTGTTTATATGCGCACCGTAATATTAAGCTTTGCCAGGATGGATTAAAAGTGAAATCGATGAGTTATTTATTGTTATTCTTCACACCGTTAATATGAGGCGCTGACAGAGAACCCGGGTGGTTCTCCGAACAACGCCGTCTTGCCGTCTCGCCGCTTCTGACCCCTTAGCCTCTTGAGGGTCATGCCGCGGGAAACGCGGCATGGTGCCAAAAGGAGGCGGAATTGGTCACTCAACATTCCCGAAACTCAATTTATTTAAACAGGATCAGAAACATTTTCCGGCAGGGATTGGTCCATCCCTGGCCCTACCGGATCGTTCGGCTTGCCCTGGCAGCCCTCTTCATCTATGGCGGCGTCACCAAACTTTTCGATCCCAAGGCCTTCGCCGCCACCATCTCTGCTTATGATCTCGTCCCGGAAGCATTACTTCCCGTTGTCGCCATCGGTCTGCCCCTCATCGAGACGATTGCCGGCCTGGCCCTGGTCTTTGATCGTCCATGGGGACTCCATCTCATCACCGGTCTCCTCGCCTTGTTCGTGTTTGTCCTCGGTTACGGCATCCTGGGCGATCTGAATGTCGATTGCGGTTGCTTTGGAGCCGATGACCTGAAAAAACAGGCGAGTTTGTGGTTTACGATGGTATCAAGAATGATTGTTTGGTTTCACAGGGAAACCTAAGTTTATTAAATGAGGAAAGGAGAAGGAAGAAATGAAAGTGCAGAGAAGGTTGTTAAGTGTTTTGATTGCGGTCCTGCTGGTTTTCGGTATGGCCGGGGGGGCCATGGCGGCCTGGGGCACCAAGACCCTAGATAATGAGAAGATCGCCGTAACCTTTGCCGCGGAGGTGCAGCGGGGGGGCTACAAGGTCGTGGCCACCAAAGATTTGAAGAACTGGATCGATCAGAAGCGGCCCATGCTCATCGTCGACACCATGCCCTATGAAGACAGCTACAAGAAGCAGCATGTCCCCGGGGCTGTCCAGATGTTGTTCCCCAAGGACGAAATGACAAAGTTAGACAACAAGACCAAGGCCGACCTGGAGAAACTCCTGGGACCGGACAAGAATCGCCTCATCGTTTTCTACTGCGGGTTCGTGGAATGCACCCGGAGCCATAACGGGGCCATGTGGGCCGTGAAGCTCGGCTACAAGAATGTGTATCGTTATCCCGGCGGCATCAAGGCCTGGGCGGAGGCGGAATATCCCATTGAGACGGTAAAATAACCGGTGGTTGATTTTAATGAAGAGTGTACAGGCTGTGGCGCCTGCGCCACCGTCTGTCCCTTTCTTACCGAGTACGGAACACCGGACCTGATTCTTGCGGAACGGCCGGAGGTGTCTTTTTATTGCACGTCCTGCCGTCGGTGCGACGCTGTTTGTCCCTTGGATTTGTCGCCGGCCGCTGCTTTTTTTGAGGCCAAGCAGCTGCTGGTCCAACAGCAGCAGGTCCCGGCGCTGGTCCGGAAGGTGTTAGACGGCGCCCGGGGGTTCGCAAAAGCCGGGCATGGGTTCCCATTTTCTTTTTATGGAAGTGAGGATACGGTCTTCTGGCCGGGATGCGGTCTGGCCGCAAACCGGCCGGGACTGGTCCGCGAGGTCCGGAAAACCCTGAGGAGACGGTTGCATAAGCACATCGGGCTGGTGCTCGATTGCTGCTACGATCCTGCTTATGGGTTAGGCGACACGGAAACGGCCCTGGCCGCTTTGCAGGATATCAACAAGCGCCTTCGGGATCACGGCGTCAGACAAATGATCACCGGCTGCCTTAACTGCCACAAGCTCCTGTCCCAACATCTTGAGGGCATTCAGGTCGTTTTCATCCTGGAGCTGCTGCCCCCGGATCTCTTTGAGAAACGGTGGGCGTGTTTTAAGGGGACAGATTTTAAATCTGTCCCCTTAAAACACGTTTATCTTCATCACCCCTGTCCGTCCTCCCGTTGGGAGGGAATCAGGGGCGCTGCCAGGGGCTTGTTTAATCATTTGCATGCATCTACAGTCTCAGTAATGGGGACAGATTTGAAATCTGTCCCCATTACTGAGACTTCCGAGGTTCGCTGTTGCGGCGCCGGCGGCGGTCTGTGTTCCTCATCCCCGGAGCTGGCCGACCGTTTTCTCGACCAGATCGTTGCGGAAGGAAAGGGCCGGACCATGGTAACGTATTGTATCGGCTGTCAGAACCGCTTCCTCAAGCGGGGTGTGGAAGCGGTCCATCTTCTCGAATGCCTGCCGGGGGTAACGCCGCGCCGGAAGGTGCCTTCCCCCCTCAGGCAGTGGGTCAACCGTTTGGCCCTGGCCATGCTCGAAAGACTGAGAACGAGACGGCGGCGCTTCCTGATAAAACCAGGAAAGAAGACCAAACAAGAAAGGAAATTAAGTGATGGCTGACTATTATGAACAGAAAGACTTGGCGGATTTTGCGCATATTGGGGAATACGCTCCGGAATTGGGCAAAAAGTATTTCGATTATTATGGAGAGGCGATGAAAGACGGCGCCCTGTCGGCAAGGGAAAAGGCGTTGATTGCCCTGGCCGTGGCCACAACACAGCATTGCCCGTATTGTATTGACGCTTACACAAATCACTGCCTGTCTCTGGGTGTCTCGCAGGAGGAAATGATGGAGGCGGTTCATGTCGGGTCAGCCATGGTTGCCGGGATTGTCCTGGCCCATTCCACCCAGATGCGCAAGATCATCAAGAATAAGGAGATGTAGCAATGGATGAACTCCGTATTCATCCCTCCTTTGAGCAGAAGGTGGCCGTCCCGTTCACGGCGGAGGGCGTCGAGATTTTCCAGATCAATCTCGGCTACCGATGCAATCTGGAATGCCGGCATTGTCATGTCGAAGCGGGTCCAAAACGTCCGGAACTCATGTCCCGGCCGGTGATGGAGATGTGTTTGCAGGTTTTACAACGCCACCCCATTCCCACCATAGATATCACGGGCGGAACCCCGGAGATGCATCCCGATTTCCCCTGGTTCCTTGAAGAATGCGCCGCGTTGGGCCGTCGAATGCTCGTGCGGACAAACGGCGTCATTCTTCTGGAATCGGAATACGCGGCCTTTCTCGATCTCTATGCCCGGCATCGGGTGGAAGTTGTGGTGTCCTTTCCACATGTGGATCTGAAGATGACAAACCGGCAACGGGGCGAAGGCGTATATTCCCGGCTTATTGAAGCCGTCCGGATGCTCAACGAAAGGGGCTATGGGCAACCCGACAGCGGGCTGGTCCTTAATCTGGTCCACAATCCCAGCGGGGCCTATCTTCCCGGCTTGCAGAACAATCTGGAAAACCACTACCGCCAGGCCCTCAAGGAAAAGCATGGGCTTGTCTTCAACCAGCTCTTCTGTATTACGAATATGCCCATCGGCCGGTATTTGACCTATCTACAGAGAACCGACAATTATGAAGACTACATGATGGCACTGGTTAATGCCTTCAACCCCGCCACACTGGAGAGCGTTATGTGCAAGTCCACCCTTTCCGTTGGCTGGGATGGCAAACTCTATGACTGCGATTTTAACCAGATGCTGGGCATGACGGTGAATCACGGCGCTCCGGAACATATTATGATGTTTGATCTGGCCAAGCTTGGCACGCGCCGGGTCGTCACCGGGAACCACTGCTACGCAGGAAGCTCGTGCCGGGGTGAAATTGCATGATAAAAGCAGGCTTTATGATCGTCCGGTCTGTTTTGGTATTGCTGATCCTGGCGCTCTTTACTCAGACTACGGCGCTGGGGGCGGAACAGACGGTTCTTTTCCGGGAGAACTTTGAGAGCCTCTCCCAGTGGGAGCCCCTAACTTTTCCCAAGATCAAGGTCCATTCAACCTACACCTTGGCCAAGGAAGGGAGAAAATCCATATTGAAGGCCGAAAGCCGGGCTTCCGCATCGGCCCTCGTCTATCGCCGGACCTTCAATATCTATGACCATCCCCGTATCCGCTGGCGCTGGAAGGTGACGCAGCTATCGAACATGGGAAACCCCAAAGAAAAAACGGGGGACGACTATCCCATCCGAGTCTATGTCATGTTTCAGTATGATCCTGACAAGGCAACCTTGGGCGACCGCCTGATATACGGCGCCACCAAGGCGATCTACGGCAAATATCCACCCCACAGCACCCTGAACTACGTCTGGACGGGTCATAGCCTTCCCGAGCGGATTATTGCGAGTCCCTACACGGAAAAGGCCCGCATTGTCATTCTGGAAAAGGGAAAGCAGCGGGTCGGCCAGTGGGTGGAAGAATCGGTCAATGTCCTTGAGGACTACCGGCAGGCCTTCGGCAAAGATCCCCCGGCGATTGCAGGCCTTGCCGTCATGAGCGATACGGACAACACTGGGGAAAGTGCGGTCGCGTACCTGGATTTTATTGAAGTAGGACGTTAAAGGATGCCAAACGTGTTGTTTTTTGGTAGTAATTTGAAGTGAAGTCCCTATTCGATACAACCTATTTGCCGGAACGCACCGGGAGGGCCCGATATAAGTAGCTGAAGGACTGATGACGCCAAATCCGTCTGCCATCGGTGAAAAAGAAGAGGGCGGCATCGGAACCGCGTTTTTCCGATGTCCAAGCCCAAGCGCAAGTAAGACCAATCGATTCTGTCAAATTAACGTCATGTCCACAGCCGGCCGTATGAGTTTTCGCATTGTCATACAAGCCCGCCAGCTCATCCAACGTCGGCATTCGCCAGTCCTCGAAGCCGCCACCGCGATACCTCTCGCAATAGCGCTGGGCCCCTTGCCAGTTGACATCTTCCCCATTGTCCTTCACCGCCCACATGAGTCCCGACTTCTGATCCAGAACAGTGCCGTCGTTATTAGCAATGAAGCGACCATCCTTGTTGATCTCTTCGGCCAACCCCACACTAGGAAAGGATAAAAAAAGCAGCAATATTAGGCAAAGGGTAATTCTTGCTGGCTTTACTTTCATGTCGGGCTCCTTATACTCTATTTGACGGAACGCACCGGGAGCGCCCGGATGGTGGTGATTTCGTCGCTTGACTGTTTACTCCAGTACCGCCCGCCAAAGGTGAAAGAGAAGAAGGCGACATCGGCACCGCGCTTTTCGGATGCCCAGAGGAAACTGTCGGTAAGATCAATTAGGGGCGTAATATGGCACCTGCCGTTACAGGGCTGATTCTCACCCTCATCAAACAATCCCGCCAGCTCATCCTGTGTCGGCATTCGCCAGTCCGTATATCCACCCCCGCGATAATTTTTGCAATAACTCCTGGCGTCCGCCCATTTTATGTTGCTTCCATTATCCTTCGCTGCCCACATCAGCCCCGTCCTCGTGTCCAGGACGGTGCCGTCGTCATAGGCGATGAATTTAACGTCCCGGGCGGTTTCTACGGCCGCGGGTTGAGGGGGGAGTTTCGCCATGGCGAGGATCGTGCCCTTTTTCTCCTGATTCTTCTCCGTCGCTGCAATCAATGAAGATGGATAGATTAAAGCGAGTATAAACAGGACAAGGAAGATTCTTATCGGCATGGCTTGCATAGAAATACCCCTCTATTTAACAAATCGACGTTCCTTATACTTCATCCGCCATCAAATGACAATTCTATGTTGCGACTTTCCGGTGAATTCTGCCGTTGGTCGCGACAATGGGTCGCCTTTCACGTATCTTTCATCATTCTGTCATCATTCTGCAACATTTGCCGTCTATATTGGGCGCAAATACATGATGGGAAAAAAGTAAGGAGAAATGAAGATGGAAAGAATTTTCAGGATTTTAGCCTATGGGCTGTTGTGCCTGCTGATAGTCGCCCCGGCGGCCCTGGCAGGAGGCAATGTGGTAATCAAAGGCTCCACAACAGTGCTGCCGATAGCTCAGGCGGCCGCGGAGGCCTATATGAAACTCCACAAGGACGTCAACATTTCCCTGTCCGGCGGCGGCTCCGGTGACGGCATCAAGGCCCTCGTCGACAAATCCACGGACATCGCCAATTCCTCAAGAGAGATGAAAAAGCAGGAAACGGATTTGGCAAAGAGTAAGGGGGTCAACCCCATAGCTCATGTTGTCGCCATCGACGCCATCGTACCGATCGTCCAGCCAGATCTATCAGGGCAAGATTACCAACTGGAAAGAAGTGGGGGGAGAAAATCTGGCCATTGTGGTGATTTCCCGGGATAGCAGCTCCGGCACCTATGAATCATGGGGCCATCTCGTCCTGAACGGCGCGAAGGTGACGCCCAAAGCCCAACTCCAGGCCTCAAACGGTGCTATCGTTCAGGCCATCTCTAAGAACAGATACGCCATCGGCTACATCGGCATCGGCTATCTCAATAAATCCGTCAAGGCTGTAACCGTCAACGGCATCCAGGCTTCGGCAAAAACGGCCCTCTCCAAGGAGTATCCCGTTGCCAGACCCCTGTATATGTACACTGACGGAGCGCCCAAGGGAGACACGGAAGGATTCATTAAATTCCTACTCAGCAAGAAGGGGCAGGAGATCGTGAAAAAGGAAGGCTTCGTTCCCATAAAGTAGAATGGCTATGACCCGTCATCAAAAAGAAATTATCATAAAGAATGTCTTTTTTATTCTTTCCCTGGTCTCTATTTTGGTTCTGGGGCTGATTGTCGTTTTCCTTTTCCGGGAAGGGCTCCCCGTTTTCCGGGAAGTCTCCTTACGGGATTTCATTTTCGGCATGGAGTGGTATCCGACTTACAGCCCCCCGTCTTACGGGATCTGGCCCCTGATCGTCGGCTCTCTGATCGTTACCATCTTTTCTTCCCTAATCGCTGTTCCCTTGGGGGTACTATCGGCGGTTTATATCTCGGAAATTGCTCCCCCGGCGATCAAGGAAATCTTAAAATCGATCATTGAACTGCTGGCCGGCCTTCCCTCTGTTGTGTTGGGGTTCTTTGGCATGGTCATTGTCGCCCCCTGGCTTCAGGAGACCTTCGATCTGCCCACTGGTTTGAATATCATCAACGCTTCAGTGATTCTTGCCGTCATGGCGGTCCCCACCATCTCCAGCATCTCCGAAGACGCCCTCTACGCCGTCCCCAATGAATTCAAGGAAGCCTCTTACGCCCTGGGGGCGACGAAGTTTGAAACTATCGCCCGCATTATCGTCCCCGCCGCGCTGTCCGGCATTTCCACGGCAGTCATTCTCGGCATGGCCCGGGCTATCGGGGAGACGATGGTCGTCCTGATGGTGGCCGGAGGAGCCGCCGCCATCCCCGAAAGCATCTTCGACTCCGTCCGTCCCATGCCGGCCAGCATAGCGGCAGAGATGGGAGAGGCCCCCTTCCGCAGTGGCCACTATCACGCCCTTTTTGCCACCGGCATCGTCCTGTTTCTCATGACCCTGGCCTTCAATCTTGTCGCCGATTATATTTCCCAGAAATTCAAAGAAGTGGGGTCGGCAACGCTATGACGAGGCAGACCGTAAGCGGGGCCATGAAACGGCGCTATCTCAAGCAACACCTCTTTTTCGGCGCTGTCCGCCTGTCGGCCATAATTCTCACCCTAGCCTTGGGTGGTATTCTTTTCTACATCCTTGTGAACGGTATCCAGGTTATCAGTTGGGAATTTTTGACTTCGCCGCCTACAGACTCCATGACGAAAGGCGGCATCATGCCCGCCATCCTAGGGACTCTGTACCTGACCTTAGGTGCCATCACCGTGGCCCTACCTCTGGGCGTCGTGGCGGCTATCTATTTAACGGAATACGCTAAACAGGGGAAAATCGTCCGGGCCATCCGGGTAGGCGTAAACTGCCTGGCTGGCGTTCCTTCGGTCGTTTTCGGCCTTTTTGGCCTGGGTTTCTTTGTTGTCTTTCTGAAGTTCGGCTCCTCCATCCTGGCCGGCGCCCTTACCCTCGGCATCGTGATCCTGCCCACAATCATCGGCGCCTCTGAGGAAGCCCTCAAAGGGGTGCCGCAAACATTCCGGGAGGCATCCCTGGCCCTGGGGGTTTCCAAATGGCTGACGATCTGGAAGATTGTCCTACCCAACGCCCTCCCGGGAATATTAACAGGCTCCATCCTTGGCATTGGCCGGGCTGCGGGGGAAACAGCCCCCATCATGTTCACGGCGGCGGCCTTTTTCACGGCAAAGCTTCCCGGTTCCATCTTTGACGAGGTTATGGCCCTCCCCTACCACGTTTATGTCCTGGCCACCGCCGGAACCCATATTGAACAGACCCGCCCCATCCAGTACGGCACGGTCCTGGTCCTCGTCGCCCTGGTGCTCGGCATCGATCTGATTGCCATTGTCATCCGCAGTTACATGCGCAGGAATAAAAGGTGGTAACCATGGAAAACAACCATCTTGATACCGAGATTATCAAGACAAAGGATGTCAATTTTTATTACGGCGCCTTCAAGGCCCTGACAGACATCACCATGAACTTTGAGAAAAGGAAGGTGACGGCCCTGATCGGTCCTTCTGGTTGCGGCAAATCAACGCTCCTGCGCCTCCTCAACCGGATGAACGACCTGATCGCCGGGGCGCGGGTGGAAGGAGAGGTTCTCTTTGAAGGGATGAACATCTATGACCCCGAGGTAGACCCCGTGGAGGTCCGCCGCCGGATCGGCATGGTCTTTCAGAAACCCAACCCCTTTCCCAAGTCCATCTTCAATAATATCACCTATGGCCCCCGGCTCACCGGCACGGCAAATAAATCGGATCTAGAAGCCTTGGCGGAACAGAGCCTCAAGCAGGCCGTGCTGTGGGACGAGGTCAAGGATATCCTGGGCAGATCGGCGATGACCCTTTCCGGGGGGCAGCAGCAGCGCCTCTGTATCGCCCGGGCTCTGGCCATGAAACCCGACATCCTGCTTATGGACGAACCCACTTCGGCCCTCGATCCGATTTCCACGGCGAAGATTGAAGAATTGATTGACGAATTGAAAAAATCCTATACTATCATCATCGTCACCCATAACATGCAGCAGGCGGCCCGAATTTCCGATAAAACCGGTTTCTTTTACATAGGAAAGCTGATCGAATACAACGCCACGGAAAAGATCTTTACCAACCCCGATGTCAAGCAGACGGAAGATTATATCACCGGGCGCTTCGGATAAAAGGAGAAAAATGGACGCAACGCGACATACCAGCAGGCAATATGAAACAGAACTGCAAGAAGTAACGGAAAACCTTCTCTATCTGGGAACATTGATAGAAAAAGCCATTGCCGACAGCATCCAGGCGCTTGTGGAGCGGGATCCCGATCTGGCCCGGAAGGTCATTGCCTACGACATACACATTGACAAACTCGACTACGAGATCGAGGAAAAATGCATCCGCCTCCTGGCTCTCCGGCAACCGGCCGCCCGGGACCTGCGGTTCATCACAACGGCCATCAAGATCAACGGCCACCTGGAGCGGATCGGGGACATGGCCGTCAAGATCTGCGAAAAGGTCCTCATCCTCAACGAGGAACCTCAATTGAAGCCCTATATCGATCTTCCCCGCATGGCCGAAATCGCCCGGCAGATGATCCGTGAAAGCCTGGATGCCCTCGTCCATGAAGATGTTGACCTGGCCAACAAGGTCCGCGACGAAGACGAAACGGTGGACAACCTCAACGAGCAGATCTTTCGGGAACTCTTGACCTTCATGATGGAAGATCCGCGGACGATCCATCGCTCCCTGCTCATCATGCAGATCTCCAAGACCGTCGAGCGGATCTCCGATCATGCCAAAGGGATCGCCGACATGGTGGTGTATATGGTGACGGGCAAGAGCGTCCGCCATCAAAAACCTGAGGATGTTTTCAGATGAAAAGCCGCCTTTTTTACAAGATCTTTGCCTCGTACCTGGTCCTGGTCGTGCTGGTTATCGCCGTCATGGAATTTTACCTGACCCCGAAAATCCATGACACCGTAACGACAGGAATTACGGAAAGGATGATCGCCAACGGTCGCATCATGGCCCTCATGCCCAGGGGGGACATGATCAGAGAGATCAGGGAACTTGCTTCCCGTTCCGAGACCAGGGTCACCATCATTGACGCTGCCGGCAAGGTTCTGGCGGACTCCCAGGCGTCGGAACAACGGATGGATAGCCACCTCAACCGTTCCGAGATCCAGGAGGCGCGCATCAAGGGCCAAGGGGTTTCCCAGCGTTACAGCCGTACCCTTCAGGCTGATATGCTCTATGCGGCCATTGCCATCGGGGATAAAGAAAATATCAAGGGCTATGTCCGCCTGGCCCTCTCCCTGGCAAATGTATCCGATTCCATTGAACATCTTTATCGAACCATCTACCTGACCCTGTTTTTGATTTCCCTGCCTTCCCTGTTTCTGGCCTTCTGGTTCGCCAGAAACATCACCGCACCCATTCGCCAGATGGCGGCGTTCACCCGGAAGCTCCGTGACGGTCAGCGACCGGCACCGATGCTGCTGGACTCAGGAGACGAACTGGCGCAACTGGCCCAGGATATCAACCATATTCTCGAGGAGCAGGATGAAAAGGTTCGCCGGGCGCAAGAGGAAAAAAGCAAGCTGGAGGCGGCTTTTGCCAGCATGGTGGAAGGTGCCCTTACCCTGGACCGGGACAACCGCATCGATCAGTTCAACCGGAGCCTCAGAAAAATGATCGGGAAGCGCTATGAAGACATCCTGGGCAAGACGCCGATGGAAGCCTTCCGTAGCGTCGCTTTGCAGGATGCCCTCGTCCGCTTTCGGGAATCAGGCCAGCCGGTCTTGCAGGAGATTGTTCTGGGCGATGAAAACCCACGAATTATTGATGTCAATATCACTGCCATTCAGGGCTTCCCCGGTGAGGAACAGAAAATTCTGATGATGTTCCACAATGTTACCCGCCTGAAGCAGCTCGAGCGCATGCGCATGGATTTCGTGGCCAATGTCACCCATGAGATTCGCACCCCCCTCACGGCCATCATCGGTTATATTGAAACTCTGCAGCAAGGTGCCGTTTATGATCGGGAAAAGGCGGAAAAATTCCTCCAAACCATCCATAACAACGCTCAGCGCCTCAATCGTCTGGTTGACGACCTGCTGACCCTCTCCAATATCGAATTAGGGGAAACAAAACTGCATCT
>JAPLJZ010000112.1 GCA_026388335.1 Deltaproteobacteria bacterium | reverse complement strand
GCGCCTTGACGGCGCCGGTTATCCCCGGGGGCTCAAAGGGGAGGAAATCTCGCTGGAGGCGCAGATAATTTCCGTCGCCGACGTCGTCGAAGCCATGAGTTCTCATCGCCCCTACCGACCTGGCCTCGGTATTGACGCCGCTCTGGAGGAAATCAAAAAGAACAGGGGCATCCTCTACGATCCGGCCGCTGTGGATGCATGTCTGCGGCTTTTCCTGGAGAAGGGCTTCACTTTTTCATAATCCCCCCGGGGGTATAAATCATTTATACCATTCAAGCATGTGTATGTATTGTAATGCCATCGTGCGTACTTTCGAATTGTGACGCAGTTATTTCTTCAATTCAAGGGTCGCTTCGATACGGCTGATCAGCTCTTCTTTTGTGATCGGTTTGGCGATGAATTCTCGCCCGCCGATCCTTCCGTCCATTTCATCCGCCTCTTCCTTCTTGAGGGCAGCAGTCAGGAAAATGATGGGAATGTATTTCGTCCGGGGGTCTTCGAGGAGTTTTCCCGCCACTTCCGTGCCGAACATGCCCGGCATCATGATGTCCAGCAGGATCAGATCCGGCTTGATCGACTTGGCCAGCTTCAGCCCCTCATCCCCTCGCGGGGCCGTCGTCACCTTGAAGCGCGAGTCGGTTTCGAGATTGAGTTTTACAAAGAAGGAGAAAGGTTCCTCATCGTCGATCATGAGGATCTGAACGGGTTCGGCCATGGCCATACCTCCTTGAGGGAAATGATAGTCACTTCTTTTTTATCCTGATCAGGCCACCGGCAATCTGATGAAAAAGCTCGTGCCTACGTCGATCCGGCTTTCCACCTGAATAGTGCCTCCGTGCTTATCGATGATGCCTTTGGAGACGGAAAGCCCCAGCCCCGTGTTGCCGATATCCTTGGTGGTAAAGAAGGGATCGAATATCTTGCCGATCTTTTCCGCCGGTATCCCGTGGCCTGTATCGGTATATACTACCTGGACGACCTTTTTTCCAGTATCATTTTCAGAACATTCGACACGGATAGTGAAACGACCACCCTCGGGCATGGCGTCGATGCCATTCACCAATAGGTTAACAAAGACTTGCTTGATCTGATTGGCGTCCACCTGGACCCGGGGTAAACCGTCCGCGTATTTCCTGATGACCTCGATGTTCTTACATTGCAGTTCGTGTTCCGTAAACGTCAGAGTTTCATCAATGAGCGTCGTGATATCCGATTCCTTGAAAGTGAGTGGGTTCTGGCGCGTATAGCTTAGAAGTCCCTTCACAATCGTGTCGGCGCGAAGGGCCGCGTGTTTCAGCTTGTCCGCCACCTCTTGAAGCATGGCGTTGTCTCCAATGACGGATTTCATGTATTCCATTCCCATCGTGATGATCGCCAAAGGATTCTTGATTTCGTGGGCAATCCCGGCGGCCAGAATGCCGATGGCGGCGAGTTTCTCTGACTGAACCAGTTGTTCCTGGGTCTGCATCAACTCTGCCGTTCTATCCGCCACGAGCTGTTCGAGTTTTTCGTTGAATTGCCTAAGTTCTTCATTTTTCTGGAGGAGGGATTCCGTCAGTTCCTGATTCCTTTTTCGCAGAAAATATCTTTCCAGGGCAGTGGCGACCGTGACCTTCATCTCGTCATTGTTCCACGGTTTGGAAATGAACTTGTAGATGTGGCCGCGGTTGATCGCCAAGATCACGGCGTCCAGGTCGGCGTATCCGGAAAGGATCATCCGGACGGTATCGGGCCACTTTTTATAGACCTCTTCGAGGAATTCGACGCCGCTCATCTCCGGCATCCGGTAGTCCGATATGACGATATGGATCGGCGAGGATTCCTCGAATTTCCGAAGACCCTCTTCTCCCGAGGTGGCCGTCAGGATTTCGTAGTCCTCGAAAAGAAATAGCCGCTCCATGATGTTGAGCAACGATGGCTCATCGTCTACGAACAAGATTCTGACAGGTTCTTCCATAACACATTTATCCTTTAGCCACATCGCTGCTCTTTCAGGACTGCAAACAATATTTTTTTTCTTCAAAGAGCCTCAGGCATGCGTCCACCACCGTCGCGTCATATCTGACATTTTTATATGTTCGGATCTCGTCAAGCGCAGATTCAATGCCAAGGGCGGCACGGTAAGGCCGATAAGAGGCCATGGCCTCGACGACATCGGCAACGGCAAGGATCCTTGCTTCCGTCAAAATGACCGGACCCTTCAGACCCAACGGATAACCGGAGCCGTCCATCCGTTCATGGTGCTGAAGGACTATTTTCGCGATGGACCACGGGAAAACGATGTCCTTGAGGATATCGCAGCCAGCCTGGACATGAACCCTGATCAGGGATCGTTCCGTATCCGTCAAGGGGGATGACTTGCAGAGGATCTCAGCGGGGACGGATATCTTGCCGATATCATGAATCGTGGCCGCCATTTGCAGCCCGTCGATCATCTCGTCAGAGAGGCCGAGCTCGCGACCGATGGATGAGGCAAGAGCGGCTGTACGCTGCTGGTGCCCTGCCGTGTATGGGTCTCTTGCTTCGATTATGCTGGAGATGACCAGAATGGTTGCCTCGAAGGCCCTCTCCGTTCTTTCCATGCTTTTCTTCAATTCATAAGTCCGCTCAGCAACGGTTTCTTCAAGCATTTTATTGAATTTCTGCAATGCCTTGTTTTTCCATTTAAGGTCTTCCGTGAGTCGCATATTCTCCTGAAGCAACCGGTAACGATCGATGGCATTGACGATGGTGATCCTCAGGTCTTCGTTATTCCAGGGTTTCGCCATGAACTTATAGATCTGTCCTTCATTGATGGCGGCAATCACTGCTTGAATATCCGCGTAGCCGGAAAGGACAATGCGGATCGTATCGGGCCACAGCCGGCAGACCTCCCTGAGAAATTCGACACCGTTCATCTCCGGCATCCGATAATCAGATATGACGATCTGAATGGGGAAGATGTCCATGAGGGAAAGGCCCTCCGTGCCGGAAGAGGCCGTGAATATCTCGTAATGGTCCTCATTCAGAAGCCTTTTGATGGCATCAAGTACGAATGGTTCGTCGTCCACCGCCAGGATACGGATTATTTCCTTTTCTTCGGCTGTACTGGTCATGGTATTCCTTTCATACTACCTTACAACCGGTATCCGAATGGTGAAAGTCGATCCTTTTCCAACCGCGCTTTCCAGCGTTATCTCCCCATTGTGTTTCTTGATAATATCATAAGCCGTACTCAGCCCCAAACCCATGCCTTGGCCCACCTCTCTGGTCGTGAAAAAGGGTTCGAATATCCTCTCCTTCAAGTCATCAGGGATGCCTACTCCCGTATCCGATATAGAAACGACGATGAGGTTATTTTCCTGCCGGGTAGCGACCCTGATCTCGCCCTTGCGGCCAACGGCTTGCGCGGCGTTTTTCATGATACCCATGAATGCCTGGCTGAGTTGTCCGATGTTGCAACGAGTCAGGGGCAGTTGTCCCCAGTCCTCTATCAGCGTTGCCTCTTTCAAAATATCATTCTTCAGCATACTGAGCACGCTTAAAAGACCGGCGTTGATGTCAT
Organism: Deltaproteobacteria bacterium; assembly: GCA_026388335.1. Classification (GTDB taxonomy): domain Bacteria; phylum Desulfobacterota; class Syntrophia; order Syntrophales; family UBA8958; genus UBA8958. Next base: position 41,824 of record JAPLJZ010000112.1, on the reverse strand, counting down.
CTGGTTTGTGCTCCAATTCATCGGACATGGAAAATCTCATCAAGTCCGCCACGATCTTCTTTATGCGGTCGGCCCCTGCAACCGACTCCCGGATGAGTTTATGAATATCGCCGAGAATGCGATCGATCTTCAATCGTTTCCATTCTGATTCCACATCCTTCAGCCTCTCCGGAGTCGATGAATAACTGAGGAAATCCCGCTGGATGTTGATTATTGATTCTATATTCCTGGCGTATATCTCAAGGACACCGAGGTTTCCCAATATGAATCCCATTGGATTATTGATTTCGTGGGCGATACCTGCCGAAAGCTGCCCGATGGATGCCATCTTTTGCTGCTGGATGATTTTTGCCTGAACAGAAGCCAGATCGCCATATGCCTTCTCAAGTTGATTCAAAGTGCTGACCAGTTGCTCCTCCATCTGCTTCTGGGAGGTTATATCCATGGAGTTTCCCAGGATGGCCGGGTGGCCGTCATATTGGATCGAAACAAGCGTCTCCATGATCCACCGGATCTGCCCGTCCTTGGTAAGTATCCTGAACCTATAGGGGTCCTTGCGTTTCCCTTTTAGCATCTCGCTGGATTTACGTGCATGGTCCTCCCGATCATCCGGATGGACAAGCATGATGTTCGAGGGTTTTCCCCTCAACTCGGCGGCGGTATAGCCGGCATAAGAGGCGGCATTATCGTTAATTAACTTGAAGACGCCGTCCTGAACGACATAAACACCGGCAAAGGATTGCTCTGTCAAATTCTTGTAGAGCTGTTCGGCATGCTCGTGTTTATCCACTAATTGCCTCAGGTCGTCCATGAGCTGCTTATTCTTCCTGGACATTTCATATCGATCAACGGCGTTGGCGATTGTAATTTGCAGCTCCAGATTATCCCAGGGTTTGGTAATGAATTTATAAATCTGTCCTTCATTAATCGCATCGACAACTGACTGGATATCTGCATAGCCGGACAGGATGATCCGGATAGTATCGGGCCATTTTTTTAATACCTCCTTCAGGAATTGCACACCGTTCATTCCCGGCATGCGGTAATCCGCGATGATCACCGCGGCGGGCGAGGGATCCAGTAGTGAAAACGCCTCCGCTGCGGATGTTGCCGTCAAAACCTCGTAAAGCTCGCCATCCAGAACTCTGTGGATGGAATCGAGCACTTGAAGCTCATCGTCCACAACCACAATTTTTGTCCGGGTCTTTTGTTCTTTTATTTCTTCCATGAAAATCCTCACGATCTCACAATCGGTATCCTTACCGTGAAGGTAGTCCCTTCCCCGACCTTACTCTCCACAGTGAGATCACCGTTGTGACGCCTGACAATGTCATAGGAGATGCTCAAGCCCAGGCCGGTTCCCTTGCCCGCTGCCTTCGTCGTGAAGAAGGGTTCGAAAATCTTCTTTCGGTTCTCCTCCGGAATGCCGTTTCCCGTGTCCGATACCGAGGCATAAATATCTTCTCCCTGCGTCCAGGTCCTTACGGTGATCTTCCCCCACTTCTCGATGGCCTGCGCGGCATTCACCAAAAGGTTCATGAAGACCTGGTTCAGATGGCTGATGTTGCAACGGGTCAGGGGAAGTTCCCCGAATTCCTTCACCAGTTCCGCCTTGTACTTGATCTCGTTCCAGACGATGTTTATGGTGCTGTTAAGCGCCGCATTGATGTCCTCGATCATGTATGCCTCCTCCTCCATCCGTGAGAAGGTCTTGAGATCAGACACGATTTTCCGGACCCGGTCGGCCCCCTCCAAGGACTGATCGATGAGATGTACGACATCTTTGAGGATGTAATCGATCTTCATCTTCTTTTTCAGGTCCTGAAGGGCCGCCAGGGCCGCCGGCGGAGCATGGTTTATGGCGATCTCTTCCTGCGTTGCGATGGTTTTGGTGATGCTTTCCAGATAGGTCTTTAGAATACCGAGATTGCCCGTAATGAAAGACATGGGGTTGTTGATCTCATGGGTGATGCCCGCGGCAAGTTGACCGATGGAAGCCATCTTTTCCTGCTGGATGACCCGGGCCTGGGCCTGCTTCAGTTCCGCATGGGCCGCTTCAAGCTCCTCGTGCTTCTTCAGCAAGGCGTCCTCCGCCTGTTTGCGCAGCCTTCTTCCCTCCGCTTCTTTCAGTTCGCGCCTGATGGCCGGGATCAGGCGCTGCAATCTATCTTTCATGATATAGTCGTGGGCGCCGGCCTTCATGGCTTCAACCGCGGTATCTTCACCGATGTTTCCGGAAACGATCAGGAAGGGGACGTCCAGCCCCGTTCCCCTCAAAAGCGCCAAGGCCTGCAGACCGCTGAACCGGGGCATCCTATAATCGCTTACAATTAAGTCCCATGGCCCCGATCTAAGGGCGGCGCCCATTTCCTCGGCGGTCTCCACCCGCGTGTGCAAGGGTTCATAACCGCCTTGGCGAAGCTTGCGGAGCAACAGTTCGGCATCGTCTTCCGAGTCTTCAACGATCAAGACTCGCAGGGGAGGCAGACGATTCGTCTCCATAGAAATTCCTTTCATGTTCCGACCGGCGGCGGTTCATTCATAGGAGCCAGTAAATACCCATATTCTTGCTTTCCCTTGCCGGGTTGAAACATCCATCCTATCCGATCTGCATGATGTACTTGACCAGAAGCGCCGTTTCCAGGTAATCGAAATTGATGGGCTTGGTAACGTAGTCAAAGGCCCCTAATTCAACGGCCTGCTGGGCGATTTCGTCGTCCGTGACGGCCGTGACCATGATGACGCCTACGTTCGGATCGATCTTCAGGATTTCCGCGAGGGTCTCAATACCGTCCATGCCCGGCATCATGATATCGAGCAGGACAATGTGGGGGCGGATCTCCTTCACGAGGCGCAGCGCCGTGGCGCCGTCGGGGGCCTTAAAGACCTCGTATCCCCGGGGGACAAGCTGGGCCTCCATCAACTTGAGGGCCAACGGTTCATCATCGACGCAGAGTATCCGTACAGGGGTTGTCGCCATAAAATAGACTCCTTCTACATAGTATTAATATTAATGCTATAAATATTCCCCTTTACCACTATAAAATGTCTTGGGGAGGGGCGCAGGGAATCCGGAAGATAAAGGCGCTGCCCTGCCCCGGCCCGGCGCTTTCGGCCCAGATCCGTCCTCCGTGCATAGCGATGATCCGGCGTGACAGGGAAAGACCCAGGCCCGTCCCCGGGTTCTTGCCCCTGGTGGGGTCATAGACCTGATAAAACGCCTCAAAGATCTTCTCCAGATCCTCCGGGGCAAGCCCGACGCCCGTGTCCGTCACGGATACCTCGATGAACCTGTCGCCGCTCTTCTCCCCGGACGCGGTATCGTCAATCGCCCTGGCCAGGACGGCAATCCGCCCGCCGTCGGGGGTGAACTTCGTCGCATTCGACAGGAGATTATACAAGACTTGTTTCAGCTTCCGGGCGTCCGCCGTTACCGTTATCCCGGCGAGACGCTCCTCCGCCTCTACGCACACCTCAATGTCGTGGCGCCGGGCCTTTTCCTTGATCATGGACAGACTGTTGACCAGCAGCTCCGGCAAGGATATGGGGCCATAGTAAAGATCATCTTTCCCTGACTCGATCTTGGCCAGATCGAGGATCTCGTTGATAAGTTCCAGGAGGTGCTGCCCGCTGGCGGCGATGTCCTGGACGTATTCCTCTTGTTTATCGTTGAGGGGACCGAAGTATTGCTTGTTCAGGACGTCCGAGAAGCCGATGACGGCGTTCAGAGGCGTCCTTAATTCGTGGCTCATGTTGGCCAGAAAGGCGCTTTTGGCGCGGTTGGCCGCTTCGGCGTCATCCTTCGCCCGGCGCAGTGCCTGCTCCGTACGGCGATGTTCCGCAATCTCCAGTTCCAGGCCGTCCGTGCGCTCCCGGACCAGATCCTCCAGGTGGTGACGGTAGATCTCCAGCTCCCTTTCCACTTCCTTGCGGTCCGTGATATCGATAAAAGACCCGATTTCGCCGCCCCGGGAGCCGTCGAGATTAAAGAAGGGGGCCTTGGCGACGATGACATTCCGGGGGACGGCATCGGCGCGGGTCAGAATGGTTTCGTAAACCTGGCCCTCCAGGGCGCCTCCGTCTCTCCAAAGCAGGTGTTGCCCGGAATCGTCGATACCCTCTTGCCATAGTTCGTGCAGGGGGGTCCCGATAATCTCCTCGGTTGTCCGGGCGATGAAATCGGCGAAGGCTTGGTTGCACCCACCGCAAGTCCCCCGTGCGTCAAGATAATAGATGGGAACGGGAATGGAATCCAGGAGGGTCCGCAGAAAACGGTACTGCCGGCGGAATTCTTCCTCCGCCCGTTTCCGCTCCGTAATATCGACGATTGTGCCCTCGTAATAACTTATCAGTCCGCGGTCGTCCCGGACGGCCCGGGCATTGATGCTTCCCCAGATCCGCGCGCCGTCTTTCATAAGAAACTCCGCCTCGAAGTCCTCCACGGATACTTGCGTTTCCAGAAGATTGCCGATCTCCCGCCGGTCTTCCTGGTACACATACAACTGCGCGCCGATATTCGTCACCGCAGCGATCATTTCCTCGGGGAATGCGTAGCCGTACATCCTCGCGAAGGCGGGGTTGACGGAGATATACGTCCCCTGGGGGGTGCTCTGGAAGAACCCCTCGACGGCATTCTCGAAGAGCTGCCGGTAACGCGCTTCGCTTTCCATGAGGGCTTTTTCCATGTTCATCTTCTCGGTTACGTCCATAGAGTTGCCGAGGATGGCGGGTCGCCCCTGATATTCGATGGCGCTGCTGGTCTCCATGATCCAGCGGACGCCGCCGCTTTTGGTGACAATGCGGAATTCGTAAGGGGTGCGCCGCTGTCCGTTCAACATCTCCCGGGCACGGCGGCGCGTATGAGCCTTATCCTCGGGGTGGACAAGGACGCTGGCATGACTGCCGATAAGCTCTTCCGGGTCATATTCGGCGTAGAGGGCGGCGTTTTTGTTCAGGTAGCGGAAGATGCCGTCCTGAACGACATAAACGCCGGCAAAGGAGCTTTCCGCCAGGACCTTGTAGATGCGTTCCGCCTCCTTACGCTCGGTGATGTCGATGAATATTCCAACCAGTCCGGCGACATTCTTACTGGTATCTGTGTACGTAGCCTTACTGATGATCACGTCCCTAACTGTACCATCTGCGACCTTAAACTTCCCATCATAGCTTTGGCTGCCTGGTTGTTCATACAGTTCCCGATCTTTCTCTGCATATAAATCAGCTATTTCAGCAGGATATAAATCGTAAATGTCTTTACCTACAATCTCTTCTCTGGATTTACCAATGATCTCCTCGTAAGCGCGATTACAGCCCAAATATTTCCCCGCAGTATCCTTGTAGAATATCGGACTGGGAATGGTATCGAGAAGCGCGGAGATAAAACTCATCTGGTTATTCAATTTTTCTTCAGCTAATTTTTTTTCGGTGATGTCGGTGTGAATACCAATCAAGCCAATAATGTTGCCATTGTCATCCTTGACTGCATCTGCCCGCAAAAAAACCGGAAATCGCCGCCCACCCTTGGCTACCATGATGGTCTCACCCATCCAGGGGTCGCCCTGCATAATGGTCTCGAAGACCTCGCGTCCCACCTCAGGATCTGCATACACAGTGATGGGTGCTAACGGGTTGTTGAACTCTTCGACCGAATATTCAAACAGGTCAAGAAAGGCCTTGTTCTGGTAGAAATGGCTCCCCTGAGGACTTGCCATGCCAATGGCCTCACTGGAGCTTTCTATGGCCTTTTGGATGCGAATAAGCGTCTCATTCCTCTCTGCCAGCGCCCGTTCCACGATATCCTTCTGGATAACAAGCGCAATGGCCCGGCTCAGTCCCTCAAGGATGACATCCATGTCCGGGGAGATCTCGAACTTCGCGAAGAGAGCCAGCACTCCGAGGGTTTCACCATCCGTAGGTCGCAGCTGGTAACCGGCAAATGCCACCAGTCCGAGACTTTCCGCCCATTCATGATTATGGACGCGTGGATCGCGCCGGACATCGTTTGTAAGGAATCTCATCTCTTCCCCGGATGCGATGCGCCCGATCTTGTAGGCGTCGAACGGGACGCGCCGGTGGACTTTCCCGTCGATATGGGTGTATCTGCCCGAACTGGCTTTCAGGTACAGGCACTTATCACGATACCGGCAGACATGCGGCCCTTCCAGAACTTCGGCATGCATGCAGCCGGCGCTGCACAGGTCTCCTTTCCCGATAATCCAGATCCGGCAGAAATCTGCGCCGAAAGTCTCAACGACGCCATCGGTGATGCGCTTCAGCTTCTCATCAAATGGGACAGGTTCAAGAACCAGACCGAGGATCCGGTTTATCCCTTCCTGCCAGGATCGGGCACGATTTTGCCCTTCCTCTGACCGCTGTCGTTTCAGGGACAGGAACGATACAACCCCCGCAATCATAATAAAGATTGCCACCCTGATGATGGCTTCACGGATGATCGTGGAATTTGACGTATAGGCGAAAATAAGAAAAAGATAAAATAACGCCAGCAGAACGGAAAAAACAAACCCCTTTCTCAGATAATAAACGCAAGCAATGATGATGGGAAAATAAAAGAGATTCTGAAAAACAATAAACCGCCCGGAGCGAAGGTAATAAATGCTGACGACAATCGCTACAAATGTTGTGACGATCACCGCCAGAAGATGCCATGTGCCGGATGGGAATCGGATAATTTTACTGTCTGTATTCATTGTGACTACATTCCCTGTATCGACAGCGTTTCGGATCGTCCAATCTCTGCACTGAGGTGAACTCGATGCAAAAACGATGCCCCTCCCATTTCATTATTCTCTGCCCAGATCCTCCCGCCGTGACTCTGGATGATGGTGTAGTAGATATGAAGACCAAGGCCGATGCCTTTGTCCGCCTCTTTAGCGTGAAGAAGAGGTCACACTGACAGTATTGTCACAATCCCCAAAAGAATTTTTGTCCGCTCCTACAAAGTCTAGAGAATAAATATCTTTCTGTCAACGTCAAAGAAAAGAAGGGACAAGAGAAATGTTGCCGATGAGGGCTGACGGCGGAGGTGATTTACCAGCACCACGAGCGGATGAATTCTCCTTAGTAATCCCGCGGCGTTGCCGGGGGACTCACAGAGTTTGATAATTCCGGTTTTTCTTTCATCACGAACGTAATAAACGAAGCTGAGCATCGATAATTATCGTTTTACACATTTATTATTATCGGGTAAAAGACAATCCATGATATACGCACGAGGCATAAACAGGATCATCTGGGGACACCATACTAGCTTTTTTCACAAGCTAAGTTTATGGCAACGGGAGGTTCGCACGGGGATGAAGCTCAGCGGCAAAGACTTCGATAGGGCGGTGAAACGGGCCATCGACCGCATTCCAAAGGAAATTCGCACCCGCCTGGATAATATCGTGATTTCCGTCCAGCCACGACCATCCCGTGACATGATCAGAAAACTCGCACTACCGCCAGACGACCCGCCCTTCGGCGTCTATTGGGGTATTTCCCTGCCGGAGCGGTCTGAAACCAACCCGCCCCTCTTCCCGGATACGATTTTCATCTTTCAGGAGCCCCTGGAAGATGCCTGCCGAAACCTGGCGGAATTAGAGGAGGAGATCGAAATTACCGTCGTCCATGAAATCGCCCATTTCCTCGGCATGACGGAAGAACAGCTCGCGGCGCTGGGATACGAATAAAGAGAAAGGTTAAAACGAGAGAGGCGGGGCAAATGAACGACGCATTTGCCCCGCCTCTTATCTGGCGGAGAGAGGGGGATTCGAACCCCCGGTACACTTTTGGGCGTACACACGATTTCCAGTCGTGCCCTTTCGGCCTCTCAGGCATCTCTCCGAATCTTTTATGACAAACTCGCAAAAAGTCTTACAAACCCAGTTTCCGTCATTCAATTTTTAATGGCGGAGAGAGGGGGATTCGAACCCCCGTGGGAGCTTTTGGCCCCCAAATCGATTTCGAGTCGATCCCGTTACGACCACTTCGGTACCTCTCCGCGTGGAGCTTACTATGTTCGAAGCGGTGCGGGTTATAACCTCTTTTGTTGAAAAAAGCTACTCAATATTTCAGCACACATTCCTTCCATAACACCCCCGGTAAAGTCCACGTGATGATTCAGGCGCGTATCCGCGAAGACGCGGCCGAGGGAAACAACGGCGCCCCCCTTGGGATCTCTCGCCCCGAAGACGACCCTTCCGATTCGGGCGTGAATGACGGCGCCGGCGCACATGAGACAGGGCTCCAGGGTTACATACAAAGTCGTTCCCGACAGTCGGTAATTCCCTGCATACCGGGCCGCGGCGCGGATGGCAAGGATCTCGGCGTGGGCCGTCGGATCGTGCAAAGCGATGGGGCGGTTGTGGGCCCGGGCAATAACCCGGTCGTCGCTAACGATGATCGCCCCGACCGGGACCTCCCCTTCCGCCGCAGCGGTAGCCGCCTCCTCCAGGGCCAGGGCCATGTAGAGCGCGTCCACCTCCCCATGTGGCGTCATCGTCACCTCAGAGCCTTTGTAATTATCGGCGTTTTGCTTCATTGGTAGATAAAGGCTATTGCTTCATTTTTATTGATTTATTCTTCAGTATTGATTTATGATGTTCCCATGAAGCCTTTCTGGAAATCTAACCGGTTGCCGCTGCAAAAGGCCTTTATCACGGCTATCCTGATTTCCCTTGCCTCGCATGTACTGGTCCTTTCCATGCCCGTCATCGGGGAAAAACCATCTCCCCTGCCGCGGAACGGCGGTCTGCTGACCGTACACCTGACCGAACCTACTCCTGCTCCTCAGGAAAAGGACATCAAGAAAGAACCGGTTACTGTAAAGAAACAACCGACGCCGACGCCGGCAGCAACGACTGAGACGGATGTCAAAGAAGACACCATTGATCTGGGTAGCCAGGACAGCCGTTACCGCTCCTATCTTCTCAAGATCCGGAAGCGGATTGAAAACCAATGGAAATACCCCCAAGCCGCTCTCCAGAAGAAGGAAAAAGGCACGGCAACGATCAAGTTTTCCATAGATAAAACGGGGACCCTGTCTGCTCAGGGGATCGTTTCTTCGTCTGGCTCCCAGGTTCTCGATGATAATACCCTAGCGGTCATTCGCGCCGCCGCGCCCTATGATCGCCTGCCCAGTGACCTGGGTCTCTCAAAACTAAACATCGTGGCTGTGTTCCATTACCGGTTGGCGGAATGATGATCACAGGTCGGAAATCAACGTCGTCAACCGCCGGTTCAGTTCGAGGAGTTTTTCCCTGACCTCCGCCTGTTCCGCCCATCCTTTCGCCTCAACCCGGGACTGTCTTTCCCGGAGCTGCTTCAGGCGATTTTCCATATCCATGATGATAAAATCCCAGTCGATCCGGGGGACGGCCAGTTCCGGAGCGGCCTTGCGCTCGATCGACTCCCCCGGTTTCAAGGTTATTTCCTCGAGATAGTCGGGAATGGTTACCGGGAAGCCGAAGCGCTCGCGGATCAGGCCGGCAAGGGTCTGCTGGGCCGAGTATTCACCGTGGATGAGAAAGACCTGCAAGGCTTGGGACCGGAAATGCCCCAGCCACTCCAGAAGCTGACTCTGCCCGGCGTGGGCGGAAAAGCCGTTAATGGTAAAAATTCGCGCCTTGACCGCTACATCCTCATTAAAGATTCTGATCATCCTGGCCCCATCCACGATTCGCCGCCCCGTAGTTCCCTGGGCCTGAAAACCCACAAAGACTACGCTGGCTCCTTCCCGCCAGAGATTGTGGCGGAGGTGATGACGAATCCGGCCCGCATTGGCCATACCGCTTGCCGAAACAACCACGGCCGGCCCTGCTGAGGTGTTTATTTTCATGGACTCCTCGGTGCTGCGGGTGAAATGGAGCTGGGGGAATGTCAGGGGATCCTCTCCCTTCTTGAGAAGTCCTTTGGCCTCTTCATCAAAATAGCTGGTATATTTCCGAAAGATCTCCGTTGCCTGGGTGGCCAGCGGGCTGTCCACGTAAACAGGCATCTCTCTGGGCAGGCGGCCGTCCCTGTTCAACAGATGGAGGCAGTAAAGCAATTCCTGGGTTCTTTCCACAGCAAAGGACGGGATGATCACCTTTTCCCCGTGGCCGTAGCTGTAAGCAATGGCCTCCGCCAGCTCGTTGAGGCTGTCCGTCTCGTTCTTGTGATCCCGGTTGCCGTAGGTCGACTCCATAAAAAGATAGTCCGCCGTCTCGATCACCGTGGGGTCCTTGATGATAAGCTGGGCGGGTCGGCCGACATCCCCGGAAAAGACGAGTTTCGATACCTTCCCGTTTTCCGATACCTCTAATTCCAGAATGGAGGCCCCGAGAATATGACCGGCGTCGCGGAAGGTCACCGTTAAGCCGGCAAAGGGAGTTACGGACTGATCATAATCAACAGCTTTGAAATACTGGGTTACTTCTTCAGCGTCCTTCCGGGTGTAGAGAGGTTCGACATCATTCTCGCCATCGCCCTGACGAAGATGCTTGCGAGTTTTCCATTGGGCCTCCATCTCCTGAATGTGGGCGCTGTCCAGAAGCAGGATCTTCAAAAGATCAAGCGTGGGGGGCGTAGCATAGATCGACCCGCGGAATCCTTCCTTGACGATCCGGGGCAACAGACCGGCGTGATCGATATGGGCGTGGGTCATGAGAATGCACTCTATTTTTGCAGCGTCATAGATCTTCGTCTCCCAATTGCGCTTCTCGATCTCCCCATTGCCTTGATGCATCCCGCAGTCGATGGCGAAGCGGCGTCCCCCTGTCTCCATGATGAAGCAGGAACCCGTCACCGTCCTTGCCGCCCCCATGAATTTCACCTTCATATCCTTATTCTCCTCTCGTCTTCTTCCAGTGTTTGTCCATATGTCATCCCCTGCGTAATTGCAACGAGATTCACATCTTCGAGAATATAAGGGTCAGACTTACTCATTGATATTTAACACAATGTCAATGAGTAAGTCTGACCACGAGGCAAAGAATTAGGCATCTCCCTAAGAAGCTGAATGGACTTTTACGGCGGATTTGTTTGTTTAAGCTGGCAGGGAGTATTAATAAAGCAATAGGGATTGTTTACGGCGGATTTGTTTGTTTAAGCTGGCAGGGAGTATTAATAAAGCAATAGGGATTGTTTGTTACGCAGTACACCTACCTATACGTAACATAATCCGTTTTCCCTATGGATATGAATCTGTATCAAGTATTACGGGAAGAAGTTCTCTCTATGTGTGTGTCAGGAGAGCAGGACAAGTTTTTAGTGGCTCCAGGATTAAAGCAGGACATCATTATTTGAAGAATGTTCCTGTTGAAGTCGAAGTATCTATAGCCGATAAATATGAGAAGTAGCGTGACCTATGGAGCTGCCTGAGCAACAACCACTCAAACCTTCCTAACGCTGCTTGGGAGTGAGATCTTCGAGAAGTCCTATATTGGGGGGGAGAGGAAGAAGAAGTAATGGCTCCCGGAACGGAATATGAGACTCAATGAATGGGAGTGGATTTTAAAAAGCACCAGATCCTGCGTTTTTTTAGAATATGGACTGGGAACCAAATCTGATTATTCTCCTCAGTGTGTATTTATTACTCACCTTGATACCAACAGGAGGATACATTTTATCCATATTTTTAGAATATGGACTGGGAACCAAATCTGATTATTCTCCTCAGTGTGTATTTATTACTCACCTTGATACCAACAGGAGGATACATTTTATCCATATTGTTGCCAAAAAAACCGCAAAGCACTGCCGTAAATTTGATTATTTAAGTTATATTAACATATTAGGCAACAAACGCTTGTTGGCGTATCCCTTGCATTTAAGGAACATATATACGGTAAGGTGGAGCACCGCGGTTCAAATAATTGATGGCTCCCATGGTCTCCTCAAAACATGATATATAGTTCGGAATGCCTTTGTAATGATCGGTGGTGATTATGAAATCAATATATCGAATTGAATATTTTCTGGTTCTCTTACCTGCGATCGCAATTATTTTCTTAATGCCAGTTATGACTAATGCCGAACAGCGAGTCTTTGTGAAGGATTATACTTATAAGGCGAGCGATATTGACAGTAAAATATCAAGTAGAGCCATTGCTCTTGAACAGGTAAAACGATTAATATTAGAAGAAGTCGGAACTTTAGTCTATGCAAAAACAGAAGTTATTAACTATCAACTCGAGTCTGATCAGATAAAATCTTTAACAGCAGGCATTGTGGGAATTAAAGTGCTTAATGAGAAATGGGATGGTGAATCATATTACATAATAGCACAAGCCACTATCGATGATGATAACATTGCTAACGATATCAATGATCTTTTACAAAACCAGAATCAGGTTGCAGAGATTGAAAGTGTCAATAAAAAGGTTGACGAACTTTTGGCTGAGATTGAGAAACTCAAAGCTGATATTCAAAATACCTCTGGCCAGTCAAGCCAAAAACAAGAATATATTGTTCGCTATGACGATTCAATTAATCAACTAAGGAGTGTTGAGCTGGTTCAGGATAGTTATGTGAATATTAATTCCGGAAACTATGAAACTGCCATGAGCTCACTCAGCAGCGCATATGTCCTCAGCCCCGTTGCTGTTGGTCCTACAGTGTATATAGCTAGAAGTATTGTTTATACCAGACAAAATAAATATCAAGAAGCCTTTAACAATCTTGATACATCACTACGTTTAAATCCAAATATAGCCCATAGAGTGGCGCTAAACAGAGCATTTGTTTATGAGAGATCTGGAAATAAGGAGAAGGCGTTAGATGAAATCAATAAAGCAATTCTCTTGAATCCTCGATTTGCTCCAGCATATCATCAGAGAGCTACTGCATATAAACAGCAAGGATATCTTGAAAAAGCACGTGAAAACGCAGTGAAGGCAGTAAGTATTCAAAAACAGGAACGGCAACAAGTAGCAAATATCGAGACGAAGAGACAAGAAATAATAAAAGAAACAAAAGAAAGAGGAGAAAGGATAAGGCAGCAGCAGGAAGCAAAAATAGAGCAGGAAAGGCAACAACAGGCAAGGACAGAAGAGAAGAAACAAGATAAGATTCGGAAGCGAGAAGCGAGACGGCAGTTGGCAAAGTCACAACAACAGCAGGTGAGGCCGCAGCAACAACAACTGACAAAGTCACAACAACTGATAAGAGCACAACAGCAACAGGCGAGACAAAAGCAACTACAAAGAAAGCAGGAGACAAGGCAACAACAGGCAAAGTCACAGCAACAACAAGGACAGCGTGAGGCAAGGCAAAATCAACAGGTGAGGTCGCAACAAGTGAAGCAGCAACAACAACAAAGAAAACAAGAGTCAAAACAGCATCAAGGGCAAGAGTCCGGAAAATGAGACGTGATCATGAGACAAAAAGCATTGATATTGATATTATTGGTAGCAGTGGCAATAATATCAATATCCTGCACTCAGCGTGGGCGTAGTCGGGGGGATGATAGACCAGAAGCATATCAACCAGAGGAATTTCATATTCTGGGGACAATACCGGATATTCTCTTATTGGACTTTAACCTAACCACAGACCAGGCATCAAAGATCGCCACCCTTAGAGATAACCTGATTCAAGAGATTAAAGCTCTTCAAGAGAAGATAAATCTTGAACGGGAACTTCAAAAGAGCCAATATGCTGCAGGCCAAAGCAGTGGGAAATCAATTAATGAAAGTCCGTCTGCGAACATGCAATTGATTCAAGGAATGATGAACGATAAGAGAACACAATATATGCAGACCGTTTTTCAAATGCTAACACCGGAACAAAAGACAATGTGGAAGCGTACTGTGCGTGGTTCGAGTGATACCACCAATAGGCAGATGGGATCTGGTTTGGATGATCAACGTGGTCTTGGCGGAGGCAAGGGAGGCCGTCAGAAACCTGGAATGTAGATATTTGATGTGTGTTGAAGATATTTATCTTGAATATTAGCAAGATATTAAATGTCAGTGGTTGCCGTTACACCTACAAGTCAATGCCACAGTTGAAATAAAATCATAGCGATTACAGTTTGAAGTATTTGTCGGAAGTAAATATGAGAGATTTGAAAAGTTTAAGGAATTCATTGATTATCATTTGAAGAACCGAATCATTTAAATCATTTTACAAAACAAACATAGAAATAACGGCCCCTATTGGCACTATATAAAGGATGTCAACTTTTCGAAGCAAAGCGGTTAATGCAGCAAAACATAATAGAATCCTTAATATATCCCATGGAATGACCATCGTGAATTTCATACAAACATAAAAGAGGAGTCCTACGAAAGAGGCGAAGATTCCGTCTATAGCTCTCATAAAATATATCGAATTTTTCAGCCGATCAAAAAACGGTGCGACGGTGATCACCATAAAAAATGAAGGCGTAAATATAGCGATTGTCGCCACAATCGCACCTGGTATTCCATGAACCATATAGCCCACATAAGTTGCCGTAATAATAATGGGACCTGGGGTTATCTGACCAAGGGCTATTCCGTCCATAAAGGTCTTACTATCCAGCCATCCCCTGTTAATGACAATTTCGTGAAGCATGAGCGGAAGAGACGCAAACCCTCCTCCGAAGGCGAAGATATCTATTTTGAGCATAACAGCCGCCAGATTAAAGAGGATCGCGCTTAGGAAATAGAGCCCGGTAAAGCAGATAAGAAAAGCGGCCAAGAGAGCAATAATCTGCTTGGCATACCAAGGTGTTTCTCTTGTTTCGGAGTTGACCTCGGTGTTTGAAGCACCTCCTTTTAAAAGGGCCATACCGAGAATGCCAGCACCAACAATAACAATAAAAGGGCTTACACCGAACCAAAATGAAATGGCAGCTAAAAGAGCAACGAGAATTTTCTTGTAATTGTTTGTGATGTTCCTGCCAAATGAATAGGTGGCGTTAAAAATGATTGCAACTACGATCACCTGAAGACCGCTAAACAAGGAGATAAATTTGGGGAACCTGTCAAATTGGCCGTATAAAACAGAGAGAAGCAACATAAAAATAAAAGCAGGCAATCCAAAACCACTATAGGCAGCCAATGCTCCGGATATTCCATGAACCCTGAGTCCTACATAAGCAGCGGCCTGTATGGCTGTAGCCCCTGGTATGGACTGGCAGAGAGCAACCCCGGCACGAAAGGATGAATTATCCAACCACTGCTTTTCCTCAACAGCCATAAGGCGGATATATGAAACCATGGCCGGACCGCCGAAGGCTGTCAATCCGAGCTTCAGGAAGGATAGAAAGAGTTCTTTAATTGATGGTGTCTTATCCAAAGGTACGCCTCCGTTCTGAACTCAATGCGGCAACGGTGCTGCTTTTCTCCATAGAGTCAACTGTATTGATCACTTAGGTTTGGACAATAAACGTGAAAACCAGTTAGTGATATCCTCGAAAATTGTATAAAAAATTGGCACATAGAGGAGTGTTAAAAATGTGGAAACCAGCAGGCCGCCAATGGCGACAATCGCCAGAGGAGACAAGCGCTCCAGACCAATGGCCCGCTCCAGGGCAATGGGAAGCATGCCTACAGCGGTAGCGAAAGCAGTCATCAGAATTGGCCGGGTTCTGATCCTGACACTGTCCCGCAGGGCCTCCAGGGTAGAGGACCCCTGTTCCTTGGCCATTTCAATAAAATCGATGAGGAGAATTGAGTTTTTGACGACGATGCCCGCCAGGAGGATGATCCCCATGAAGGCCGAGAGGGACTGCTGCTTTCCCGCGATCAGGAGCGACCACATGGCGCCGATTAAGGCCAGGGGAATAGCCGACATAATTGTCAGGGGGTGGACGAAGGACCGGAAAGCCGGGACCAGAGAAAAATAAAGGAGAACCATCCCGATGGCCATTGCGGACAGGAGTGCGTCGAAGGATTCCTTACCTTGTTTGGCGTCTCCCTCCTGGGTGATCTTATAGCCAGGGGGAAGCTTGATGCCAGCCATAGCCTTCTGGACGTTGTCCATAATATGTGAAACCGGTGCTTTCTCGCGTTGGCCCAGGACATCGATACTGTTCTGCAGGTTCTGCCGGGTGAGGAGCATGGGCACATAGGACATGGTGATGCGCCCCAAAGCTGAAAGCGGGACATCTCCTGCCGGCGTGTGAACATTCAGGACCGTCATGCCGGAGATGCTGTTCCGGGAAGTCTCCTGGTAGCGGACGCGGATCAGAAAGCCGTCCTCACCGGGGATACGGAAAACGGAAGCAATCCCACCCTGGACTGCTGCCTGTACTTGCACGGCGATCTCCCGGGGAGAGATGCCATAGAACGCGCATCTCTCACGGTCGGCGATGAAGTTGACCTCTTTCTTATCGGCAGTCCAACTCAGGGACACCGACTTCAGACCGCCGACATCAGCCATGCGGCGTTCGATATCCTTGCCAATCGTATAGAGGACCTTGGTGTCCGGTCCGGTTGCCATGACATCCACCGTGGCCCGTATAGTCGAAACGGGTGTAGCACCGTAATCGAAAACATCCACGTATTTTAGTCCCGGTATTTTCAGAAATTCGTCGCGCAGAACCTTTTCGATCTGCCACATGGATTCCTTACGGTGATACCGGTCCACCATATTGATATTGACACTCCCCTGTTGAGGATTTTTACCGCTGCCGAAGGAGACAACCGATGGCTCGGATCCCAGGGTAGAACTCATGGAAACCAGCCCTTTCTGCTTTTTGATGACCGCCTCCATCTGCTGCAGGATCGTATGAGACTGGGCCAGAGAGGAATTACTGTCCGCCTCAAAGTTGATCTTGATGATGCCCGTATCCATGGGCGGCTGAAGACTCTGACCAACCAACGGTCGCGCAAATCTGCTGGTGAGCATCAGAATGACAAAGGCCGCCAGAATGAAGAGGATGCGATGTCGGAGGGCGACGTCGAGTGTGTTCACAAAGAAATCCCGTATGGCATTGACAAAGCGGTCACTTCCCCTTTTGACCCAGGTTTCCATCCGGTTAGGCTGAAGCGTTTTTCTTAGGATGGCCGGGGCAAGGATCGGAATGATGGTAACCGAAACGATATAGGAGGCAATAAGGGCAATGCTAAGTGACAGCGTCAGCGGCCGCAGAACCATCTGCACGTAGCCACCGATGAAGATGATCGGCACAAGGACGACCACGGTGGCGTAGGTCCCGGAAAAAATGGCCAGCATGACCTCTTCGGTACTGCCGGCGACCACGTCAGCCAGGTCTTTCCCGCTTTCCTGGTAATGACGTTCAATATTTTCGATGACGACGATCGCATCATCGAGAAGCATGCCCACGGCCAGGATAACGCCCGTCAGCGTGACCATATGAAACTCGAAATCGAACAGCCACATGAAGGCAAAGGTAATCAGATAGGTAAAGGGGATGGAAATAGCGACCAGGGACATGGTGCGCAGGTTGCCGAGGAAGAAAAAAATGACCAGAACGGTAATGAGGATGGCGTCCCGGAGTGCCTCCAGCATGTTGTCCACGCTCAGCGTGATCAGTTCCTTTTGGGTATAGCTGATCTCGAAATGAATGAAAGGATATTTGGACCGAAGCTGGGGCAGGGCGCCTTCCGCAGCCTGAATCGTGTCCAGGGTGTGGCCGTTCTGTCCGCGCAGGATATTGAGGCCGACCGCCTCCTTGCCATTTCCCCGGTAGGCCGACTGGGGTTCCTGCACACCCGGTTCGATAACAGCCACATCGCGTAGATGAATCGCTCCGCTCTCTTTCCGGCCGATGACCAGACTGTTTAGTTCTTCCGGTTTCTTGACCTGCCCTTCCGTTTTGAAGATATACTGTCCTTCTTTGCGGATAATGAGGCCCTGGGGGATATTCTGATTCTGTGCAGCCAGGGCGCTCATTACGTCGTTCAGGTTCAGACTGAAACGCTGCAGCCGGTCCGGGTCGATTACCACTTGCACTTCCGGCTGCCAGGCGCCGAAGACTTCCACATTGGCAATCCCCGGGACGCGCAGGAGGTCCTCCTTGATCTGGTTGTCGGCAATTTCCCGGATCTTGCGCAGGTCGGCAGGATAGCCCGGCTGGGGGGAAAGGGCAATCGTCATGGTCGGTTGTGTGGCCTGGCTGATCTTGAAAATCTGGGGTGGACGGATATTAACGGGCAGCCGGGCGCTGATTTTGCTCAGGGCATTGGCCACATCGGTGGCCGCTGCTTCCAGACCTTTCTGATATTCAAATTCGGCCTGGACAACGGAAACCTCATCCTTGGAGGTGGAGGTCACCCGGCGCACAAGGTCAATGGTGGAGAGTTCCTTTTCAATCGTCCGGGAGATGTCAGCCTCAACATCGGCCGCCGCGGCTCCGGGCATAACGGTGATGACGCTGATCTGCGGGCGGTCCACGTCGGGGAAGAGATTGAAGGGCATTTTTATATAGCCGATGACGCCTACCGCCGACAGGAGCAAGACGATGGAGAGGACCAGATGCGGTCTTTTGATGTACCGGGCGACAAAATTCATGGCTTGACCCCGGCGGGACTGACGACGCTACCATCTTTCAGGCTGAGGAGCCGGTTTTCCTGTCCGACAGCAACGGCTTCGCCGGCACTGATCGGACCGCTAACGGCGGATCGGTTGGCGCTCGTTCCCAGCAGGCTGACCTTCTTGACACTGATGATATTTTTATTAAGGACATAGATAAAGACCCCTTGGTCAGTCTTCACAACGGCGTTTTCCGGAACGAGGATGCCGGTGACCTGACTCACGACCAGATCTATGCCCACGGTGGATCCGGAGGGGAGTTGGAAAGGGCGGTTGGCAAGAACGATTTCCATCACCCCCAGCAGATTTCTGCCCAAGGCCGGATAGACACGGTCAACCGTGGCGCTTTGGCGCTGCTCGCCATTCGATAGATAAACCTTTGTCCCTTTCTTCACCCGGTTGATTTCCTCTTGGGGGATTTGAACCACAACTTTAAACGGGGACAACTTTTCGATTGTCAAAATCGGTTTGCCCGGGACAGCCAGGTCTCCCGGGTCGCTCCACCGTTTGCTGACCATACCGGCAAAAGGGGCGTGGATTTTCGCGTAGCCGGCTTGCGTCCGCGCTGCGGAGGCGCTTTTTTTCATCCCTTGCAGGCTTTCCTGGAAAGAGGAAACTGTCGCCTGCGCGCCGTCAAAGGCTGCTCGGGATCGCTCCAGCGCTTCTTTGGAAATCGCACCTTCCCTATAGAGCTCCACATCCCGCTCATAGGACGACTTCTGCGTCTCGTATGCGCTCTTGGCCCCGGCAATTTTCTGCTGTGTAGCCAGCGCCTCCGCATTGACTGCTATGGACCGATCCGCCAATTCCCGGTCATCAATGCTCGCCACCAGCTCGCCAGAACGGACGGAATCGCCCTCACGCTTGTAAATATTAAGAATATTCCCTGAAATCCGTGCCGAAAGATCGCTCCGCGTATATGGTTCAATCACCCCCAGATAATGGGTTGTGACTTCCAGATTTCCCTGTGTCGCTACAGTTGTCTGGATGGTCGGCAGATTCACCGCCGGCTTGGGGAGGGAGGCTACGTCATGCTGTTTCTTTTTGACCAGCAGAAAAGCGCCGGCCATAAGAGCGATGATTACTCCCAGAACAATAAGCTTTTTTTTCATTGTAGATATTCCTCCAGAGTGCCTGTCACTTTTCGATAAGCAACAATGGCGGCGTTATAGTCAAACAGGGCCTGCGAATAATTGGCCACTGCCGTCACATAGGCCGACTGAGCAAAAAGAAGATCTACGACTGCCCCGGCGCCACTGGTGTATTTTTTTTGCTCGATGCGAAATGATTCATTCGCATGGTCAATAACCTTTTGATCGGTCAGGACCCGGCTTCTACTCTCCATCAGCGATGAGATAGCCGTCTGCAAATCAAGGCGGAGCTGATTATCTGCAGCCTGGAGACGCTTGCCGGCTTTTTCTTCCAAAATGCGCTCTTTGGCCAAGTCGTCATAGAAGGATTTTTCAAACAGCGGCATACTCAGGTTGACCCCGGTAAACCAGTTGGCTTCCTGGTATCCGGGGGTGAAACCGTACTGATCCATGTAGCCGGCAAAAGCCTGGACGGTCGGCAGCAGCTTGCCCCGGGCGAGATTACGGTTGACACCTGCTTCCTGAACTCCCGTCACGGCCATCCGGTACTCCGGGCGCTTTTTTTGCGCACTGACAAGACCCTGATCGAAGTCGGTAATTAATTCAGGCATGATCAGGCGGTCAGACTGCGCTGGTACTGCCGCCGGGCCGCGCAGGGACTCCCCCATTAGATAACGGAGCATCCCCGACAGATTGGCGAGTCCCTCATCAATCGATAAGAGCCGCTGCTGCTCATTGGCAAGCTGCACCTCCACCTTCAACAGGTCGGCCTTGGCAATACGCCCTACATCGAAGAGAAGTTGTGAGTTCTTTTGTTGATTCTCCAGGGCGGTTACGGATGATTGCGAGGCTTCCCGGAGTTTCTGGAATTGCAGGAGCTTGTTGTACGTATTGACGGTATTGGCAATGATGTCGTTACGGTTCAGTGCCTGGTATTCCTCCTGAAGAGTTTTGCGGATTTTGGCCAGTTCGACGCCGTTGGAGATCTGTCCTCCCTTGTAGATGGGTAAACTCATTACCACTCCCCAGGAGGCGAAATTATCGCTGAAATGCGGCCCGATGATGTTCGATTGGGCAGGGATATAGGGCCAGGGATCTTGCCGCTGGGTAAAATTCCCATCAAGAGAAAGCTTTGGCAGATGATTTCCCCAAGCGCTGTCTATGCCTTTTTCTGCGGCGCTCACGCCTAGGCGCGCCTCGGCAAGGGACGGATTTGCCTGTAAAGCCTTACTGATACATCCTTTCAGGGAGAGAGGTTCGCTTGATTGTCCGCTTGTTGTTGACGACTTTGCGGGAGATGTTTGGGCTAACACAGGTGCGTACTCCAACATAGCATGGCCCATACAGAAGAATAAAAGCGCCATCATAAATGTTTTTAAGGATATACTTTTCATAAATCGTCAATTATAATCGCCTAAGGATATCGGTTGGTTTCATCTTTGCCATGCGCCTCCCCATGAAATAGCTTGCCAGGCCGCCTGCAAGGAGGGAAAGGGCCAGGGCGGCGGCGGTCAAGCCGGCAGAGAAGCTGACGGGCAGGCGGATCGTCTGGGCAGCCGCCCCGGTCTCTTTGGCAAAGGCGGGCAAAAGGTTGACCTCCCAGGGGGTTGTGACCGGAATAGCAAGATAACCTAGCAGATAAGAGATGAGATATCCGGCGGCGATCCCCACGATCCCCCCCATCATGGATTGAAGAAAAACCTCTCCCATGAGTTGCTTCTGCACATCGCCGCCGGTCCAGCCCACGGCCTTCAGAATACCGATTTCGCGGGAGCGTTCCACGAGGTTTCCCAGCATGGTTTTAATGATCAGAAAGACGGCTCCGGCCAAGGCGACCAGAGAAACGACCAAGGAAAATTGGTCGGAAATCCGGGAAACGCCTCCCATAACTTCGAGGATGGCGTCCGAACTCGCCACGGAAATTCCCGGCATGGCCTGCATAATCTCTGTTTTCGTCTGGTTCAGGCGGGACGGGTTCTGCAAGCGGAGATAAACGAGATTCACACTTTTGGATTCATCGCCCATCAGGTCCTGGGCGTCGGCCAAAGGCAGGTAGATGTTCGCCGAAGCAATCTGGGCGCCTTCCCGGATCTCCAGAAGCCCCACGACGAGAAAAGACCGGCTGCCGATGGTAAACTGGTCGCCCAATTGCGTGTTGTGAAACTTGGCGTAGTGCTTTTCCAGGATAACCTCGCCCTTTTTATCCGGAAAACGCCCTTTAACCAGCCATTCTTTAATATGCACCGGCCCCAGGCTCGGTTGGGAAAGATCTACACCCATGATCGTCCGGAAGCCGCCCCGGTCGAAATCCCAGAGGAGAAGCGATCCGGCCATGGCGCCGATACCGGGCATGATGCGGAGCTTATCGAGATCATCAGCGGAAAGAAGCTGATTTGAAAAAGGAAGACGTATTCCCCGCATGGAGGGACCGGCCTGTGATGAGTCCACGGCGCGCTTTTCCGCCCGCTGGACCACGAGATCCGCCCCCAGATTTTTGAAGGGGAGGCTCACGGCTTGCTGGTAGGCCGTCGAGACGGCGTTAATGGACACAAAGAGGGCAATCCCCACAGCAATCCCCAGAATGTTGACCAGCGTCCGGTGACGATGATGGCGCAGTTCCTTCAAGATATAAGCATAATTCATATGACCTCACTTTTGACCGGTAGCCAGATCCAACGCCCCGCGCAGATCATCCATGGTCCATTTTCCCTGGAAGAAAGCGGGTCCCGATCCGGTCGGAAAACCGACGAAGGAAATATCTTTACCCTTTACCTTCAGGGTGGACTTGCCGTTGATCCAGATAATCAGAGGAACATGCTGGCGGATGCCCTTACGGGCCATGAACGCTTCCCCGTCCGTTGTTTCAAAGTCATGCCAGGAGACGTTAAGCTTCTTTCCGTAATGATTGCAGAGATTCTGGATCTCTTTCACCGTTGGCATCAGGGGGCCGTGGCTCATGTAGAGGATCTCCACTGAAACCGCTGGAGCTGCCGGAATATTTGTCGGAATCCACATAATTAATAGCAGGATCAAGCCGCATAAGATCTTTTTTTTCATGACAATACCTCCCCATCCTGCATGCGCAGGACGCGATCGGCCGTTTTGGCCAGTTCCGGTTCATGGGTGACCATCAGGATGGTCATGCCCTGCTGCTGATGCAACTGGTTCAGGATCGCCATAATGGCATCGCCTGTAGCCGTGTCCAGATTGCCAGTCGGTTCGTCGGCGAAAACGATCTTGGGGTGATTGATCAGGGAGCGGGCAATAGCGACCCGCTGTTTCTCTCCCCCGGAAAGGGCGGCAGGCAGATGTTCCAGGCGGTGCGCCAGTTCCATTTGGTCAAGGAGTTCCGTTGCTCGCCGTCGACGCTCCGCTTCAGTCATTTGAACAGGGAAAAGAGGCAGCGCCACATTCTCCCAGGCTGAGAGTGTTGGGATCAGATTGAAGGACTGGAAGATAAAGCCGACGTTCTCCCGGCGGAAGAGGGCCAGTTCGTCCTCCGAGGCGTCGGTGATATTTTTGCCGTTAAGGACTGCCTGCCCGTGGGTGGGATGCTCCAATCCTGACAAAATGGAAAGTAGCGTAGTCTTGCCGCAGCCGGATTTGCCGACCAGGGAAACGAACTCGCCTTCCCGGACGGCCAGGGAGACCCCCTTGACGACGGTTAGATCGCCGTATGTTTTGGTCAGATCGACGCCGACCAGAATATCCAATTTATTCATGCCTTAAAACCTCCGAAGGTTTGATTTTGGAAATGTGTCTGCCCAAGAGCGCCCCCGTCAGCCCCCCGATGATCACGGAGAGGAGTAGGGCAAAAGCCGCCAGGGACCAGGGGATGTGGACGGGAAGGCGCAGTGTTTTAAAGAGGGGGTCGCCGCCACCGGGGAGAAAATGGGGGGTCGGGCTCATCTCCCAGGGAATGGGGATGTTGACGGTCATGAACCCCAGGGCGAACGCGGCCGCTTGGGCGATCAGGAGCCCCAGGAGCCCGGCGGCGAAACCCTGGATGACCGATTCCGCCAGGAGTTGCATCGTAACATTACGATGGGTCCAGCCCACAGCCTTCATAACACCGATCTCTCTGGCCCGCTCGGCGACATTTCCCGCCATGGTTTTGAAGGCAATGAGGATGGCGATAATCATGGCAATAATCGAGGCGGCCAAGGTGAATTTGTCCGACAGGGCAAAGAGACTGCCCAGGAGTTTCAGAAATGACTCCGGGGTGGCAACGGTGGCCTTTTCTCCGAGGATGCCTTTGACAGCCGCGGCGACGGCTGTGATCCGATCCTGATCGGCCCTGATAAAGAGGAGGTTGACATCTTCTCCGGCAAAGGGGGAAACGGACCGCAAATTTTTTGATGCCGCCGCGATGGCCTGTGCCTCCGCCAGAGGCAGGTAAAGATTGGCCACGGCGATTTTGGAGGCGTGGGACGCATCGATCAGGCCGACCACAGGATATGATCTTCCGGCTACGTTAACATGGTCTCCAAGCCGGATGCCAAATTGACGGGCGTAGGCCGCTTCCACG
Source organism: Deltaproteobacteria bacterium (assembly GCA_026388335.1). GTDB lineage: Bacteria > Desulfobacterota > Syntrophia > Syntrophales > UBA8958 > UBA8958. The sequence continues at coordinate 17,743 of JAPLJZ010000112.1, read as the reverse complement.
AGGACCTCCGGTTTTCCGGTTTCGAAATAACGCCCCGCCGTGATGAAGTTTTTAAGAATCGATGGTCCGACCGGATTATTTTGTTCGATTCCCATGACAATCCAGGCCCGGTTCGGGTCGAAAATCCACAGGAGAACGGCCCTGCCAATTCCCTGGATGCCCGGTATCTCTTTGATATCATCGATTTCTTCTTCCCCGATTGTTACGGCGGAACAGGGGAAGACGGCGCCCACAAGTTCCTCGGGCACGTTTCCAGGCCTCTGGACCGTGATGTCAGCCCCGACCTCTTTCAGTGGCGCCCGGGCCGCCTCATGGTACGCCAAGGACAGGGCGTTAAGGATAACGAAGAGGGCGATGCCAATGGAGAGTCCAAGAACGGAAATGACCGTTCTTCGCTTCTGGTGGGTAAGTTCCTTGAAAACATAACGCAGATTCATTTATTGCCTCCGCTTATGGGAAATGCTGAACTCTGACGGGCGCTGGTCAAGCTGCCGCGCAGCAGTTCAAAAAAACGCTTCTGCTGTTGGGGATTCAGAATTTTTTTTGTTTGCATAATATGCATCATCACTTCCTTTTGAATTGTGTCTTGAATTCCTGCTATTTCTTTGCGTGTTTCCTCAATGCTACTTAAGTCACTTCCTTCATGTTCCAATAGATCGATCAGCAGATTTCTCTTCCCCTCCATTGTCGCTCCCAATGTCTCGATCCGTGCATGAAACGTTTTGGAGAGGGGCTCCATTTGCGCCAATTGCGCATGAGACAAGCCAAGAGACTGGTATAGATGATGGTTTCCCCCGTTGAGTGGACAGGGGGCAGATGGGGTCAGGCAGGTGTTGCGATAGTAATGGTACCCCACCGTCGCCAGAACGGATGCATTCATGAATAAAGATAAGATTAGAATGAACACCCATGCTTTAATTTTCATTTCTTATGTTCCTCCGAAATGCCCGCCAACCGCAAATAACCATCCCCCAGGGTACCCGGAGGGATAGGAGAAAATACGCCGACTGTATTTACATTCGTCAATGACTGAGAATGAGTTGTGTAGTTCTTCTCGATTCCCAAACCACTCCCGATGATGTTTCCCATGGCCACTCCACAGACAATACAGATCAGCAATACTGGAATTGCGACCGCCGGTGCCGGGAAAAAGTCCATGATCCATGAAAGATATTTCTGGAAATGGTTCTTACGAGGAGGGGCATGGATCTTTTTGAAGATGGACCTGTAAAAGCCAGGGGATGGCTCTATTTCCTGCATCCCGTCCAGGGCTTGCCAGACCCCTTCCGTTTCTGCATAATATTTGCTGCACGAGAGACAGCTTTCCAGATGACTCTCAACCCGGCTTCGCTCTGACGAGTCGAGTTCTCCGTCCTGGTATGCGGCAAACATTTTGAGGATCGTGCGGCAATTCATATTGATTCCCCATTCTCATTGATCGTTCACTTAGTTAAACGATCAATCTTCCAAAAACCTGCGATTATTTTTTAACGAGGTAGCAACTTTTCCCGGAGATTTTTTTTGGCTCGGACGAGAAGGGACTCAACGGCAGATACTGAACAACCTAAGACCTTGGCGATTTCAGAATAAGACAGGCCTTCAAATTTCTTCAGAATGACGGCCATCCGCTGATTGTACGGCAGTTTCTGGATGGCGGCTGATATTGTACGGCTTTTTTCTGCGGCCAACATAAGGTCTTCTGGAGAACGGGAGTTATCGGAATAAGAAAAGAGTTCATTGCTTTCGTTGGGATGTTCAGCATTAAAATGTGGATATACGAAAATCTGTTTATAATGAACCGTTTTTTGTAGGTCTATGCACAGATTGGCGGAAATGCGATAGACCCATGTGGTGAATTTTGACTTGGGTTCGTATTCTTTAGCTGCTTGCCATACCCGTACAAACACATCTTGAGCCACGTCTTCTGCTTGTTCTCGGTCTCCGATGAAGCGGAAGATCAAATTAAGAATACGTTTCTGATGGCGGTGTACCAGGATTTCAAATGCTTGCGTGTCACCTTGGGCGACCTTACCCATGAGTTCTTCATCCGAAGATATTTTACCGTTATCGTCCGTCAAGCTTCATATCCAGATTAAACCGTTATTCATCTCAGTCAATGGTCGGTCAGATGTCGTTCTTGATCCTCGATCCGGACGTTTTGCGGCGCCACCTTCAACTTCTTCAGGATTAGAATTTCGTACTTCTCGATGTAAAGGGCATGAAAAACCGTCATGACCAAAAACGGTGGATAAAGGACGACAGCCATCTGAGCAATATATTGAATAGCCAAAAGGTGTTCATGACTTTTAAAAAGGCTGAACATGCCATAAAAGCCGAATAGAATCGGCAGCAGGACTCCGATGTACTTGCCGATCATCTTAACTTCCCCCGTTCTCTCATTATGATGACGGATGCCTAGATCGTCAAGAGACCAAAAAAATGAGAGCAAAATGGATGTCATGATGGCAATGACTGTTGCAGTCACGAATCGTCCCGAATTGAATTGGGCAGGTGGAAGTATGATTGAGGAGTCCAGGGGCGAGGTAGCGGAGATTTGCAGCAGTGCGATCAGCTTGGTGGCAATCAGCATAGACAGACCGATACCCTGGAAAGGTCGGATAAGCCAGTTTTGCCAAAGATTGAGCGTCTGATGGCGTTCCTCGCGAATCTGGATCAACCGAAGCCTTCTCCGATTCAGAAGATGTTGCATGATTCCGCATGCTCGCGGGAGCAGAGGGAGGGGTAGAATCAATATTAATAAAAATCTCAGGAAGCGCAATAGGATTTTCCAAACTGATTCCAAGCCGGCGACAAATGTGAACTGTGCAAAGAAAGAGGCGATGATCAAGGAGAGGAAAAGAACAGCCAATGCTGGCCATACTGAGAAGAAGATTCTTTTAATTGTCTTTTGAGTGGAACGTTCAGTCATGTCGACTGAGAAATTGTTCAATGTCATATTTTCACCATTCAAGATTGAACTTGATCCAGCCGAATTCCTCTTTGGTGATTTTACCTCCGGCATTCCTTCTCATGTTCGCAATGTTGATCAATTGCCCTGATTAGCTGTCCCCTGATTATCCCGACGCTTTTTTCCCCATCGAGGACCGGGACTGAACCCCCGTTGTCTCCCTATGGTCTCAAGTTTATTCTGTTGTTCTGGGGTCATAATCCTGAAGATCGCTTGGCGGTAATCAATCATCTTATCCTGCATCATATCCCGCATCTTCCCAAGTTCTGTTTGTAATGCCGTTATCTTATCCTGATCAAGAGTAGTCTTCAACCAAAGTGCCTTCAGCTCTTTGCGTTTCGAGTTTACCTTATCTTGAAGAGGCCTGATATCCCTCAGATGGGCCTCGCGTAAATTCCTGATCTGCAATATCTGTTCATCCGTGAGTTCAAGATCGGGAATGGTCGTGATGTCTCCCTCTTTCCCGGGCGGCCCGCCGCCATGCCCCCTCCCCCAGTCAGCGGCAAATGCTGAAGAGAACAAAAAGAAGGTAAAAAGTATAGCTGCAATTGTAAAGGTCATTTTTCTCATGATGATCTCTTTTTGTGAGGGTTGAATTAATGTGTTAAGACAGCAATGATGATGCCAAGTGACATAAATATTTCTACATGTTTGTAATCGCTATCTTTTTCAAGAAAGATTTCAGTTTTTTTCTTCAATCAAAGGGGAAACCGGATATTATGTATCCGGACGGAGTATCCGGCTGTTTAATAAGTATCCACTAAAAGCCGTGTTCGGTGACTGAGATTTATATTCATTGCATGTGATGAATCGATGAAAAAAAGGAATACTGGCGTATAGCTATTCCAACTTCCGGTAGCCGTCCTACCGTCGGGTGCGAAACTCATCTCGGTATACCCCGTGTAGACACCATCCCTTGACCTATAGTCGATACGGAAGCTGCCAGAGGGCGTGAAGTAAGCCGGGCCGTGACCTGCGCAAACCCGTTCTCTTGTGCGAAGTAGCGTCCATCTGCACCCCCCCGTGAACGTCCAGGTGAAACCTTACAGACTTTATTTTATGTCCACAAAATACCGATCCATTTCTTTCATGGAAGGAGTAAATATCGAGAAAATGACCAAGGGCTCTTTACCTGTATTTTTAGTGGAGTGGACTTTATTCATCGGGTTGAAATGAAAGGTTCCCGGTTTCACATTAATCCATTTTCCGTTAACAAACATCTGTCCCGACCCTTTAAGGACATAAACCATTTCATCATGGGTTTTATGAAAATGAGGTTTCACTTCCGCCCCTTCAATTAATCTTGCCACATTGATCGTTATTGTATCGTCCTGAGCGATATTAATCATTTGGACCTTGTCTGTCGGCGACAGGGGATTCACTTTGAGAATATCATCTATTTGGGTTAGGATCTGTTCCGTGGTATTTGCCGCCTTTGCAGGAGCAGTCGTCAAAAATAAAAGCCCCAAGCAAACAACAATCACCCCATTCAAAAAAGTTCTTTTTTTCATTACATGCCCTCCTTCCTCAGTTTATCTGTTATGTTTCAAAGCCGCATCAATCGTAAATTATAGCGGTAGATTAACATGATTGCCGTTTGAAATCTACGCTGAAAATGAAAAACCACGCTTCAATGAGTTCAGGAAGGAGATAGCCAAAATCATCGCAACCCGAACCCTGATATTTTTCACTTACTCATGGGCCTTTCTTCCATAAATGACCTTCAACCAAATCGTGCCTCCATGGATTCTCGTGCCCATTTTACTATTTTTTCGGCAAGCTCAATGGCCTCTTTTACGTCCCTTTCGTCTATTGTTCCCCAATAGCCGAGGTAGCGACTTTCCACAGCATATGGCGTCAAATCGCCGGCATCCTGGAAATCTTCGGGTAGGGTGATCCCGGCTTCTTCAAAAATATCTGTCTATTCTGTAATATCGTGAGTCCAGTTGGATTCATAGACTACCTTCCCGCTTCTCAGGGCTTCCCTGTAAATGAGCCCGGGAACATTTGCCAGATCTTCAAATATAGCTTCAGGAACAACCAGGATGTCCATGGGCATCCTGATACCTCGCAGGACACGACGGATACGGATGCTTTCCTTTCTCGGATTTTCGATGTGATTGCCGGTTACCACAAGGACATCCAGATCGCTGTTAATACCTATATCTCCATTAACATAGGAGCCAAAAAGTATTACCTTTTGCGGTTGACTTACTTCTACAATTTTATGAATGACAGTCTGCACTTTTGGCGGTGTTACTACCCAAGCATATGCCATAAATCCTCCGTCCGTTTAGTTCCTCTGACTCTTGCCGCTTCCGGCGGCTGTATAATATAAGGCAAGTGGGGTATCTCCATAACTCAAGTCGCCCCTACATGTACTTTATCTCATACAATAAATATATAGTTTTCACAACCGACAATTACCGTTTATATCCTTGATTTCTCAGATGAATATTTTTTAGCTTTTTGCGAGTTAATCACACCGTGAAAGGAACGGAAAAATGTGCTAAGGGCGTGGCCATGTTGGAACCGATTGTTGAAGCCCTGCAGCTCAGAAAAACTTATGGCCAGCTTGTTGCCGTGGATGATGTCTCCTTCACCATCGCCAAGGGGGAATGCTTCGGCATCCTTGGACCCAACGGCGCCGGCAAGACAACCACCATCCGTATGACTTACGGATTTTCCCCGCTGACGGCAGGCTCCCTCAGGGTCTTCGGGCTGGATGTATCCCGTCATGCCCGGGTGATAAAAGCACGCATCGGCGTCTGCCAGCAGGACAACACCCTCGATCCCGACTTGACCATTTTCCAGAATCTGACTGTCTTCGCCCGCTATTTCAATATTCCGAAGCCCCTGGCAAGTAGGAAGGCCGATGAGTTGCTTCGTTTCATGTCCCTCGATCACCGCAGTCATTCCCGGGCTCTGGAGCTTTCGGGGGGAATGGTCCGGCGCATTGTCCTGGCCCGGGCGCTGATCAACCAGCCGGAGCTGCTGATCCTCGATGAACCCACAACTGGTCTTGACCCCCAGTCCCGCCACCAGGTATGGGAACGCCTCGATAACCTGCGCCGGCAGGGCATGTCGATCCTGCTGACCACCCACTATATGGAAGAGGCGTCCCGCTTGTGCGACCGCATCATCATTATGGACCAGGGCCGCATCCTGGTTCAGGGCAAACCCTCCGAGTTGATCAGAGACCACATTGGTAAGGACGTCATGGAAATATCATCGCCCGCGGCTGACCTAAGAACCTACATCCGCCTGCAGAAAATGTCTTTTGAGGACCTGGGAGATCGCATCCTCGTTTACGGTAATCACGACGATCATCTCTATCGGTATATCAGTAACCGTTTCTGCCCGGAGGGCTGCGTGATGCGGACGGCAACCCTGGAAGACGTGTTTCTGAAGCTGACCGGAAGGGGGCTGAGGGAATGAGTACGGGTATTTTACGGGTCTGGCAGCGGAACCTCGACGTCTACCGGCAAAACTGGAAGATCAGCTTCATGCCGCCGCTGCTCGAACCACTGCTTTACCTGGCGGCCTTCGGCATCGGTCTGAGCGGCCTTATCGGCGAGGTGGCTTACGGCGACGGGAGAATTTCATATCTGGCTTTTATCGCTCCGGCCCTGCTGGCCATAAATATCATGAACAACGCCTTCTTCGAAAATACCTACGCCTCATTCGTCCGCATGTACTACCAGAAAACCTTTGACGCCATGATGGCGACACCCCTGTCGGTAGAAGAAATCATCACCGGAGAAATCGTCTGGGGGGCCACCAAATCGGTCATCGCCACGGCGATCATGATGGTAATCCTCACCTTTTTTGATCTTATCCATTACCCCACCGGTCTGCTGCTGATTCCCCTGGCCTTCTGCGGCGGATTCGCCTTCGGTTCCATAGGCATGTACTTCACCGGCATCGTTTCTCATATCGAGCTGTTCAACCTTCCCTTCTTTCTCTTCATCACCCCCATGTTTCTCTTCAGCGGCACCTTTTTCCCTTTGGAAGGCATGCCCCCGTGGGCCCAGATGCTGGCTACGGCCCTGCCCCTGACCCATCTCGTCGATCTGACCCGGGGATTATGTTACGGCAGTTTCGCGAAATCATTCCCCTTGGCCCTCGGCTATCTGCTTCTGTTCTCCCTGGTCTTCTATCCCCTGGCCCTCACCAAGATGCGCCGCCGCCTCATCAAATAGCGGCTTCGCAAAAAGTCCATATGCTTTGTTGCGCTTCATCCTTCGTCACTGCGACGTACGCAAAAGTACGCCTTGTTCCTCAGGATTTGCGCGCCTCGCCTCTGGAGCTTTTTGCGAAGCCGCAGGTTAATCAAAAGAAAAAGGGAGACCATGGGGTCTCCCTTTTTCAGCATACATTTGCCCAGTTACGGATCAGCGGGACGACTCGATATATTCCTCCACTTTTTCCGCGATGGTCTTCACGATCGCCTCAAATTTGGCCTCATCCTTTTCGAGGAGGGTCATCCGGAAACCCTGCAAGGAGGTAAAGAACGAGGTCAGGGGCACCACACATATTCCTGTCGCCCCGAGGAGATAATAGACAAAGCGCTTGTCCAGTTCGACATTTTCTCCTACCAGATCCTCCACGAATTTCCTGATCTCCGGCTGAGAAATCGACAGGCGCTGGCGGCTATTCAGAAACGCCTCATTGAAGACCGCCGTCATGTAGAAGGCCCCGTTGGTGCGGTTAACCATCAGACAGGGAACGTCTTTGAGGATGTTGTAGGCGATATTGGAAAGCCGCTCATAATGTCTGATCCGTTCATCGAGATAGTGCTGGTATTTCGGGTGCGTCATTATCTTCGGAATGGAAATCTGAGGCAGGGTCGTCGAGCAGACCTCGGACATCTTCTGGGTCAGAATCGAATTGACATATCTGGCAAAGGTCTCGTCCTTGCCGGCATTATACACCTCAATCCAGCCGCAACGAGCCCCCGGCCAGGGAAATTCCTTGGAGATTCCCTTCATGCTAATGCCGGGCACGTCTCCGATGACGTCCGAGAGACACAGGGTTTTCTTGTTGTTGTAAACGATATTGATATACGTCTCGTCAAAGATGAGGAAGAGATCGTGCTCCTTGGCGATCTTCACGACCTGCCGCAGGGTCTCGGCGGGATAGACGAAACCTGTCGGATTGTCCGGATTGATCACGAGGATGCCGACAATGGAGCTGTGGCTCTTAACCTTCTGCTCCAATTCCCGGATATCGGGATACCAACTGCTGTAAGGGTTCATCCGGTAAGTGTTCGGCGGGAATGAGGCATGAAGAACCTCCGCCAGAAAATGGGTCGAATAGGTCGGCTCGGGAACAATGACCCTGGCGTCCACACGAATAGAACTATAGCACCTGGCGATGGCGTCCCCCAGCCCGTTGAAGAAGATGATGTCCTCGCGGTTGATCTGCGTCTTTCCCCTTTTGTTGACCAGATCGACAAGATAATCCCGCGTTTCGTCCACCCCTTTCGTCGGGGAATAGGCAAAGGATTGATCATCCTTGATAATATCGACGAGGATCTCCTTCATCCATTCGGGAATGTGTTCTCCTTTTTGCACCGGATCGCCGATATTCTCCCAGTGAACCTCGATTCCATATTCTCTGAGTTTATTGGCGACAATGACAATATTTCTGATCTCATAGGTCAGGCCGCTGCCCGCCCTGGCAATATCAAATCTCATAGCCCCTTTTCCGCACCTCTTCTTCACGTCGTTATAAAGGGTTGTTTTCTAATACAAGTCGAGAAAAATATCCACAAATATTTTCACTGCTTTTTCTTGAATATTTTTCGCTTTTCTAAAAATATTACCTTCCGCCCTTGACTGTTTGTCCATTGTTCTCTATGATCAGATCCTTGAATTATCAGGAGATGGAAATATGAAAATCAAATGGAGCTGGGTCGATTCTACTGTCAAACGCGACAAAGCAGCTCGAGATATCCTTAAAGCGCCCGTGATCGGCGTGGATACTGAGTACGATTCCTTCCGGTATTTCCGCGAGAAACTCTGTCTCCTCCAGATCAATTCCGGGTTGTGCAGCTATATCTTCGATCCCCTCGCCAATCTGGATATCTCTTTTCTTGGCGAGGTCTTTGCCGGCAGCAAGACGGTGAAGGTTATTCATGCCGGGGATAATGACATCCGGATTCTTAAACGTGACTATGATTTCTCCTTCAACCAGATCTTCGATACCCATCGTGCGGCCGCCCTTCTTGGCTGCCGTCAGTTGTCTCTAGCCGCTCTGATTCGACAGTTCCTCGCCGTCGACTTCGAGAAGCAGAAAAAGCTTCAGCGATCCCGATGGGAAAACAGACCCCTGACGGAAGAGCAGCTACACTACGCCGCGCAGGATACGGTTTTTCTCATTGATCTATACAGGAAATTACATGAAGAACTTGATCACGCCGGTCTTCTGGACGCAGCCGCTGAGGGTTTTGAAGGTATCGCTTCCGTATCCTGGCATGAAAAAATAATGAATCGCCAGGGATACCGCCATATTCAGGGATTCAACAGCCTGACGCTGGAAGCGAGGGAGCGTTTGAAGCGTCTTTACCTGTGGCGCTTCAACAAGGGGAAAAACATAAATCGGGCGCTCTTTATGATCATCTCCGACCAGGAACTCCTCCAGATCTCCCGGACAGGCGAGCCGACACTGGTTTCATTGATTACAAGCGCCGGCCTTTCTCAAGACAAGGTGCATCGATACGGAAACGAACTGCTGGACATCCTCAAGGAGTGACCCTCAACCTGATGGTCCGGATGTTGACAGGGGGAACCCCCTTCTCCCAGGATCGGATATAACCCAGGGCAATCTCGCTTTCTCCGAAGCCCGTGGTGCGGAAAATCCAGATCTCCTGTCCTCCCGCCCCAACCAATCCTGTCTGTGGGGCGCGATACACATGGCTGACAAGCTTCACAGTGCTTTCTGCAAGAGTTTTCATCAACTGCCATTGATAACCCGTCGTCGGATTCGACGGCAGGGTCACCACGATTTCATGATCCGGCTTCGTATCAACCTCACCGACCCCGTTACTGAAGCTGATGATGTTGCCACTCTCGGAACCTCGGACTTCGATAAGGCCGCCCTCGCCGGCTATGGCCGAATTGAGAAAAAACAGACAACAAACGATTCCTACCCAATATGCATATCTCATGATTCATTCCTCCGCTTTTTTGTCAGGACTGTAGATAACTATGGAGTCCCGGCAGATAATTCACACCCAGATAGGTAAACAATACCGCCGCAAATCCGATAATCGCCAGGACAGCCATACGCTTGCCCCTCCATCCCCGGACGTAACGGGCATGGAGCATGACGGCGTAGATGAGCCACGTGATAAGGGACCACGTCTCCTTCGGGTCCCAGCTCCAGTAGGCCCCCCAGGCGTAATGGGCCCACACCGAACCGGTCATGATGCCGAGGGTGAGAAAGACAAACCCCAGCACCGTATTCTGATAAATGAGTTCATCCAGAATATGCGCTTCCGGAATGAAGCTAAACAGGGGAATATTTCTCAGAAAGTACATGATTCCGACGGCAAAGGCCACCGTAAAGGCCGCGTAACCCATAAAACATGTCACTACATGGCTGGTAAGCCAGTTGCTCTGGAGGGCGGGAATCAGGGGCTGGATACGGTCGCTGATTCCCGAGGCAAGGGAGGCAAAGGCCATGAGCAAGAAAGCCGCAGGGAGCACAAAAACACCGAGGCTGCGGTTCTTGATCCGCCACTCCACAATGACATAGAGCATCACGACGGCCCAGGCGAAAAAGATGAGGGATTCGTAGAAATTGGACAGGGGTGCGTGGCCAATGCCGAGGGCATAAGACTCCTTCCACCGGAGCATCAGTCCCAGGGTATGGGCGCCAAGGCCGCCAAGGACCGCATAAAACGCCGCTTTTCCCCAGAACTCTTTACCGAAGACCAAGCGAAAAAGATAAAACACAAAGGCCCCGAAATAGAGAAAGGTGACCCAACTCAGTACCATGGTGTTCGTCATGTTGATCCCTTCTCCAAGCTGACTTTGATCTGTTCAGTCAACTGCCGTACCTCGCGATCCAGAACTACGGGGTGCTTATTGCTTCTCGCGGCGACACTGATCTTTGTTTTCTCCCCGGCCGGTTGAATCTTGATCCAGATGCGGCGGTGGGACGAAAAAAACGTCCCTATCAATCCCACCATCATCAGCACGGCAGCAGCCGCCACCAGCGGCGCTCCCGGGTCGCGGCTCACCTGGAGACCTGTATAATAGCGCTCTTCCATACCTTTCAAGACAAAGACATAGGGCTTGAACAGGGCAGGATTGAACATCGGGACCTGCTCCGTTACCCCGGGATTCATTTCCCTGATTTTGTCGATATGCTGAAAGATCCAGAATGAGACCTCTCCCTGCCCGGACCGGACCAGGATCTTCACCGCCGGCCCCATCTGCATGAGGTTTTCCTCCAGCCGCACTATCTGGACAGTTCCTTCCTTTTCCGGCAGGGAAAAGATTTCCCCGGGTCCAACCTTTATTATCTTTCCCTCCTTACCACCCCGGGGAAAAGCAAGAGAGGCCCGGCCGTCGGGAGAGCTTCCATAGCTGGCCTGGTAAACCCGCACTCCTTCCAGGGAGATCGGATGATTCACCAGGAGAGGACCCTGGTAGAGCGTTTTGCTGTCTTTCAAAAAGGTCAAATCCGAACGATACGTCTTGGGGACACCATTCTCATAGAATGCGACAATAAACTTGTCACAGCGAATGGTAAAAGGGAGCGCCTTGGTCCCCTTCCCTCCCTTGAGGTCGATGGCGTCCGCCGTCTCTCCTTCCCCGATATTGACATAGCCTTCCCAACCCCAGTACGCCCCCAGCAGCGCCCCCAGGATAAGGAGCTGTACGGACAGGTGGACGACATAGACGGCGAAACGGGAATATCGACCTCTTTCACCGCATATGATTACGGTATCTTCTTTTTCCTGATTGCTGCTGATGTTTCGATACTTACGATTTAAAAGACCTTCCACCCGCCCGGTCACGGTCCCGACATCTTCGTCGCACAAGAAGATACGTTCGGGGCTCAGTCCCTGGAACAACCCTTCCTCCCCGGAAATAGGCGACCCCCGGAACTGTTTCCACGTCAGGGACCAACGGTTCAGAGAACAGACGATGAGGTTCAGGGAAAGGAGGAGCATGAGGAGAAAAAACCAGACAGAATGAAACAGATCGAAGGCCTGCATGGTCTGTAGAAAAGAGGCCAGCCCCGATGGAATCCCCTGAGCAAACCCTCGCGCCGCATCCTGCTGGGGAATGAAGGTGCCGACAATCGACAGGACAACCGTGAAGACAAGGAGGGTAATGGTCAGATAAACGGAAGCAAAGAACGACCAGAACGGATTTTTTTGTTTCGGCAAAAGTTACCTCACTCTCAATAGAATAGAGCCGCCCAGAAGATTAATCCCGTCAGCAACAGCCCCAACATCAGACTGGCCAGGCCGAAAACGGAGGCAAACAACTGGGTCCAGAAACCGGGTCCTTCCCGTTTCATGGCATCGAGACGCCCTTCCGCCGTGAGCCGCTCGTATTCGAGAGGCCGTTCATGCAGCAGGGCTTCCAGGCGATAGCGACCGGTAAAGATATTCGGTTCCAGGGGGAACTTGTTGGGCACGAGATGGTTGTTGAAGAAATGGACGGTAAAGATGAATATGGCCGCCAGGAAAGCCTCCTCGGAATGGACCACCGTGGCCACATTGATCATCCAGCCGGGGAAGAGATACGAAAACACCTCGGGAAACCAGAGCATAAACCCGGAACCGCCAATGGCGGTCATCCCCCAGAAGACGGCGAAGAAATCAAATTTCTCCCAGTAGGTCCAACGGTCAAACTTCGGCATGTCTCCCTTTCCGAAGAACCACTTGAACATACCGATGATATCCTTAAGATCCTTAAAATTCGGGAACAGGGAGTCGGGACCGAAGAGACGCTGCAGCGATCCCCGGAACTGCTTCTTCGGGAACAGGAACTGCAAGGAAAGCCACAGGGTATAGAGAAACAGGCCGCAGAGGACAAGGGCGGCGATCCGGTGAAAGAGCCCGGCCCGGTATGCTCCGCCCCAGAGGTTGATGAGGATCTTGGCCCAGGGAGAATCGTAATACTTGATAGGGAATCCCGTCATGACAAGGGTGAAAAATGACAGGATCAACATGACGTGCATAATCCGGTCCCGGACGGGAAAGCGCTGGATCTGCTTTTCTTCCCGGCATTCCGGAAGGATTGTCTTTTCGATGAATCCCGCCTTCCCCTCGCAGCACTTGTCGCAATAGGTTCGCCGCCACCAGAGGATGGTATGGAGCCAGAAAAGAGCGAAGGTCCCCCCCAGCAGGGCAATCATGAAGGCGTTGGTCCAATAGAGGACGGGAGAACGCTTGGGGTCCAGCGGATCGGGGTGGGCCTCAAAAGTGACGAAACGATCGTGAAAACCCTTATGGCAAGCCTTACAGGCGGTCTTCATGTTGTCCGGGTGCATGGCTGACCGGAGGTCCTTTTTGGGCAGGACATTGTGTCCGAGGTGACAATCGGCACAACCGGCGACCCGCTGGGGGAACCCGATGTTGAGAACCTTGCCGTGGTAGGTATCGTCATAACTGGCGACGGTTTTGGTGGAGAACCGGTTCCGCTTTGCCATTTTTACATCGGCGTGGCAGGAACGGCAGCGACGGGTATAATTTTCCCGGGCGGAGGTATTATCTCGCTCCAGGGAATGGTCATAATACGGGGTATTGTGCAGGCCATGACAGTCCGTGCAGGCGGCGGCATCGGCGTTCCCCTTCAGGAGGGCGCCACTGTGCCCGAGGAGGGTATAGTCCTCGCGGCTGTGGCACTGACTGCAATTCTCCACTACCGCAACCTTGAATCCCTCACCAGATTTACGGATACTGTGGATGTCCTGATGACAGTCCTGACATTGAAAATTTTGTTTTATATAGTGGACATCCTTTCTGAACCGAGAGGCGATATCCCGGTGACAGCTCCCGCAGTTGACCGGACTGGGCTTGTTTTCCCCGGTCATGTGACGACGGAGGCCGGTAATGTCCGCATGGCAGCTCACACAGGTGTTGCTGCCGTGAGCGGAAGCCTGAAAGCCTGCCTTGTAGAGGGCATCGTTGTGACAGGACTGACAATTGCGAGGCGTCCCTGACGAGTCACCCGCCGCCTGGACGATCCCTGTTGGTAAGATCCCTCCGAGGGCCAGACAGACAAGGAGGGCGAAACATAATCCGCGTCCGCTGCTGCTGCGAGTCCTCATGGCGCCACTCCTTTGTTCCAGGCCTGCCAAGCGGCCATACCACCCTCCAGACGATGGACATTCTCGAAGCCTTTACGGCGCAGATAACTCGCCACCAGAAAGGAACGGGACCCATCAACGTCGATAACGAGAAGGGGGCGATCCCAGGGAAGATCCTTGTAGGTTCTGTGTAGTGAGACCAGGGGCATATTGACGGCGCCGGTGATGTGATTGGATTGGTAGGCCGCCGGGGAACGGAGATCGATCATCAAGGCCCCCGGCGCCGAATTCAACCAGCGCTTCAGGTTACCCGGTTTGAGGGCCGGCCATAGAACCCGGGGAATCCGGTTGACGGACTCCACCTCATAACCGGCCCGCTTCCACGCCGTCAGACCTCCCTTGAGAATATAAAGATTAGCAAAACCTTTACGTTGAGCCTCCCTAATGATCTCGCAGTCCGCTTCGACAGGGGTATTCCCGCCATAAAAAACGAGTTTTGCATTTCGGTCCTGGGGCAGCATGCTTGCCTTTTCTCCCGCCTCTTCACAGACAATACAGAGAGAAGCAGTAATCCGGCTGTCCATACATTCCAGGAAACTCAACACATTAATGAGCACAACGTTTTCCCGATTATCCATCATCCGCACCACCGCCCGGGGTTCAATTCTCGGCGGCGGTTTCTGATCCGCCCCCGCCGGGGAGATGAACATAACCAATAATATCGCGACTATAAAAAAAAGCTTAATGATCCGCATTTTGTATCTCATTGTATCTGATACCACGCTTTTTTGCAGCTCTTACTACTCAAACGCCGGAACCCCTTTCAGTCCCCAATCCATATACTGGGGAACGGCATTGGGCTCCTTCAGGACCGGATAATCGTCTTTCAGAAAATCCCGGATGTTCCGTATGGCCATCTTGTTAAAAAAGATAGACGTATCGGTATGGCAGTCCCCGCAACCGTCGGGACGTCCCCTCGCCCCATAGGTCTGTTTCTTATTGAGGGCGGTCACGCCGTGTTCCACCCCGTAAATGACAGGCGGGCCCACAAATGGTTCCCCAACCAGGCCTCCTTTGTTAACACTGTAGATCTGGTCGGCGACAAACACCACCTTTGGGAAACCCAGGGTGGACAGCCC
Organism: Deltaproteobacteria bacterium; assembly: GCA_026388335.1. GTDB lineage: Bacteria > Desulfobacterota > Syntrophia > Syntrophales > UBA8958 > UBA8958. Next base: position 2,359 of record JAPLJZ010000112.1, on the reverse strand, counting down.
CGCGATCATTTTAATGATATCCTTATCTTTTACTGCCGTCAAACGTTTACCCGTAACACCGCCCGGCAGTTTAACCTGTAATGCGGTCAGGTCGGAAACAGATTTCGCGGCCTCTTCAACATACCGAAGTGGGATCGGACGAATTCCTCCGTTTGCCAGTTTTTCTCCAAACCATTGCAGGATCTTGGGAACAACCGGGGCATAACGCTCTTCCCGATCCTTCCCGGTAGCACGACGGGTCATCCATGGTTTCCACGGTTCTTTCGCTAGGCCCGCATAATCGGGAAGCCAGTGGACACCTCCCAGATCATCGGCCGCGTACCCGGTTTCCCGTCCCGTGCTCATATCAAGAACAACCATCCCCCGGGCCGGCTGAGCCACGGCATGACAACCGTTACAGGCCACCAGGTAGGCATGGAAAGTCGCCTTGGAGAATTTCCGACCGTGAAGGGCTTGAGGATTTTTTGCCTCTTTGGGCATGCCGCTCCGCCCAGGCTTATATTGATCGCCATGATGACAACCCGTACAGGTTTTCATGCCCACATGATCAAGATCATCCCTGACGGTGTTCAGGGGGGAGTTCCCCTTGGCAATCTGATGCCGGAGTCGCTCTCCGGCATTGCCACCAATTAGACCGTGGCAATCCGTACAGATCAGCCCGGAACGGACATGGGCGTCGTAGGCGGGATCATGAAGACCTCCCGTATTTTTTGCCTCTCCTTCCCCGTGACATTGGAGACAATTCTTTGCCTCAACTGTTTTTTTTATGAGCCCGCCTTTCATCCGCCCGTCCGGAGCAAAGAGGCTGTGGTTCGACCAGTCATATGCCGTAACGGGGCGTTTGGAAAAGTTCCATGACCCTTCCTTGAATCCCGCCTCCCCTGGGCCGGCCCCCGGGCGGTGGTAAGTAAAAACGGCGCCGGAAACCTTCCCCAGCCCGGCCCCCGCCGTAGCGGCCCAGCGGTAATTACGGCGATTTAATTGCTCATTGCGCTCATGGAAACGGTAATTGCTGCGATGGCAGAGGAGACAATCCGCCTCCACAACGCCGCTTTCCCGAAAGTGACTTTTTTTATCCGGCGTCCCTAAAGCGCTGTAATCACCGTCAAGTGCCGCTTTGTTCGATTTTTCTCCGGCAATGAGATTTCGCGCTTTGTCTGCCCTTCCCTGGGCGTCCCGTCCGTATTCCATGGGTCCGCCGCCGGGATGACACCAGCCACAGGCAACCGCAACGACCTTGTGTCCGGCGTTATATTTGCCGCCGCCGATCCAGTCATAGGTAGTCAGATCTATCTGCCGGGCATCGGTATTGTTTTTCGTTGCCAGACGACCAGCCGCTACCGTGGGGAGCCATTTTCCAAACATCCCCGGCGATAGAAGCCAGGGGCGCTTTTCGTTGTAGCGGTCGCTCATCTGATCGAAACCCTGCTGGAAGTGGTAACCGGAGGTAATCAAGTTATAATTGTGACAGCCGCCGCAGGTCTTCCGGGGGCTGTAGGGATCGGCGCTGTTTTCCCGGGGGCTGATTCTGTCTCCCTGCTCGTTTTTCAGCCAGACATCCTGATGCGTTCTCGCAAATCCAGCACCGGCAAGAAGGATGCCCAGCAAGAACAACACGAAGGCAACAATTATAATTTGTGCTGATTTCAAAATGCTTTCACCTGTGAATGGGCTTCGGGGTCATGATCAGACCCTGATTGGCCTTTGAGCCGCCTTTGATCATTGTATCCAAGTCAAGAAATCCCGCTTTTTCTACATGACAGGCGTCGCAGGAACGGGTCCTGTCGGTGCGCTTGCGAATATTATGGACCGGCGAATCCCAGTAATTCGGCAGGGAGTCGAAGTTCTCCATCTTGATTCCGGCCTTGACGAAGGTCTCCCGAACGGTGGGGATAAGACGCAAGGTCGTCAGGGTCTTTTTGTCCCGGGGATTCAAACCCAAAATCAGGGCCGGTCTCGCCGCAGCGCCTTTGCCAAGGTGGCAGTCCTGACATTGACGGTAAGCCGTCGCCGTATGACAGCCATAACAGCTAACCTTGCCCAGATGGCGCTGATGAGAGATCCTGGCCGTCAATTTCGCCTCCTGCCCCAATTTATGGCAATTCCGGCAGGACGGCCGGTCTTTCACGGCCTGTTTGGTGGCATAGGCCGTCCCGTCGCCGTGAAATTCGGCCTTCTTGTGGCATTCCATACAGGTCATGCCTTTCTGATAATGGACATCGGGACTGCCGCCATATTCCCCTGTATATTCGGGATACACCCGGCCGCCGTGACAGAAGGCGCAGGTTTTCCCTTCGTCCTTCTTCACGAACTTGTGCTTCTGAATGAGACCGATGCTGATCCCCCCCACCGCCGGGGC
>JAPLJZ010000035.1 GCA_026388335.1 Deltaproteobacteria bacterium | reverse complement strand
CTTTTTAAGGCGCCTTCAACAACATATAGATGAATACAATGAAAGCGGATCCCGACGATACAAACTCGGCATGAGCTGGGGCACGTCCGTTTACGATCCTGAGTCTCCCATAGCCTTCGACGAACTCATGGCCTCGGCCGATAAGTTGATGTACGCAAACAAAAAGGGCAAAGCAAGTGCAAGAAACTGATCATTAATATTTGTCATTATTCGCCGATTATCTTGACCAATACCCGTTTGGGCCTGCGGCCATCGAACTCCCCGTAGAAGATTTGTTCCCAAGGGCCGAAATCGAGGTCTCCCGCCGTCACGGCGACGACGACCTCCCGCCCCATGACCTGGCGCTTCAGGTGGGCGTCGCCGTTGTCCTCCCCCGTCCGGTTATGGCGATAGCGGGAGACGGGCTCATGGGGGGCAAGCTGTTCCAGCCAGGCCTCGTAATCGGCGTGGAGGCCCGTCTCGTCGTCGTTGATGAAGACCGAGGCGGTAATGTGCATGGCGTTGACCAATATCAGCCCCTCGGCGATCCCGCTTTCCCGCAGGCATTGCCGGACCTGGGGGGTGATATTGATAAAGCCGCGCCGGTCCGGCACGTTGAACCATAGTTCCTTACGGTAGCTTTTCATGGCTTCCCTGCCTAAAAGTTCTCCGCCAGGACTTCGTAATAGGACTGGGGATGGAGACAGGCCGGGCAGTTCTTCGGAGGCGCCGTCCCTTCATGAACGTAACCGCAATTGATGCAGTGCCACTTGACCTTCTGTTTCTTTTTGAAGACCGCGCCATTGACGATGTTGGCGATCAGGGCACGGTAGCGGCTCTCGTGGAATTTCTCCACTTTCGCAATCTGCTCGAAAGAGCGGGCGACCTCCGGATAACCTTCTTTCTTGGCTACAGCGGCAAAATTGGCATAAATCGTTGTCCACTCCATCTGTTCCCCCGCCGCCGCCGCCTCAAGATTGGCTTTCGTATTGCCAATAATCCCGGCAGGATAGCCGGCCGTGATCTCTACATCGCCGCCTTCGAGGTGTTTGAAGAATACCTTGGCGTGTTCCTTCTCATTCTCAGCTGTTTCTATGAAGATATTGGCGATCTGCTCGAAGCCTTCCTTCCGGGCGGCGCTGGCAAAATAGGTATAGCGGTTTCTTGCCTGTGATTCGCCGGCAAAGGATGCCAGCAGGTTCTTTTCCGTTTTGCTTCCCTTGATCGATTTACCCATGTAATTCCTCCTGTCTTTTTATTTCCATGTAATATAGGGTCACTTCAGGCGCTGGTCAAGACCTGTAAATCCACAATCGGGAGTGTAGCAGGTCACATTGAGAAACTCACATTTCTGCCCGCAGGCCTGGCACTCCTGGGGCGGTTGCTCAACCTGGATCGTATTGCCGCAATTACTGCACTTCCAGAACATATCAGGAAGCTGAGGTTTATTTTCCGCCATAGACTCTCCTCCTTTCCCTTTTTCGTCTGAATATGTTGTACTTCTACAGTAATCTCAAAGAATAAGCAACATCCCCCGCATCATTTTTTCCTTGATTATATCTACAATCTGCGTATTACCTTCCCAGTAATCTTTATAAGATTCTGATCGGAAGGACGCGAGATCATGGCCGCCCCCCCATGAAAAAGCTCCGTCACGGTCGGAGCAAAATCGATAATGCCGGGAAGAATGTAGACCTCAAGAGAATATAATTTCCTGCAGCTTGCGGCAGTACCAGTTTCCAAGGCTTGCTGTGGGATTCATACCTGTTATTATTTAACGGAGGCTGATCATTCCTAACTATAGTAAATATCTGGAAAAAATTCAAGCAGGGCAAAAGGGGCTGAATCCTTTTATGGATTTCATCGGCATTGAGGCTGTCGAATTAAAAGAAGGCTACGCTCGGTTTCGTATGCCTGTCCGTCCTGAATATTTACAGGGTGCGGGCAAAATGCAGGGTGGCCTGATCGTGGCGCTGGCGGATGAAACCATTGCCCATGCCATGGTTTCCACACTAACCCCCCATGAAGGATTGACCACGATTGAACTCAAAAGCAACTTTCTGGCAGCGGTAAGTTCAGGAGAACTTACTGCTACAGCAAGCGTATTTAAAAAGGGTAGCAGTCTGGTTATCGGAGATTGTTTGGTAACGGATGATAAAGGAAGGAATATCTGCCGTGTTTCAGCAACATTTCTCTTGTTAAAAGGTAAGGAAAAGAAGGTTATATAAAAGGAAGTTCCTCCGGTTAATATGTATGGTAAAATGAAGGATATCAATCTTATTGAGGCCACGGAAATCATCGCCGTTGTCAACCCGGGAAGGGAGGTTGCTGGTGAGCAGTATTTTCGATAAGCTTTTGGTAAAGGGAAAGCACGTCTGTCCGTCCTGGGTATGCTTCACCTTTGACAATCCCTTGCGCAAAATATTCCATGATCCCGGTAAGATCGTAGCGCCGTACATCCGGCCTGGCGCTATGGTTGTGGATATCGGGCCGGGTAAAGGCTATTTTACCATTCCGATGTGCCAATTGGTGGGAGGCGAGGGACGGGTTATCGCCGTAGATATTCAGGAGCAGATGCTGAAATCCATACAGCGGCGGGCAGCCGCAGCGGGAGTAGCCGAAAGCCTCACCACCCATCTAAGCATGCCCAATGATTTTGGTTTAGCGGTGCAGGCCGATTTTGTCCTGGCCTTCTGGATGGTCCATGAAGTTCCGGAGTCCGGTCAATTTTTTACGAATGTAAAAGCGATCATGAAATCGGAAGCCATTTTTTTGATCGCGGAACCTCTTTTCCATGTTACGGAGGGACGTTTTAATAATACCTTGAGAACTGCTCAAGAGATGGGATTCAAAATAGTCGCGCACCCGAAGATATCGTTTAGCTATGCGGCTGCGTTAGTTTTATAGGAAATCAAGATTTCGGAGTGACGAGACGGCAGGAAAGTAATCAATGGGGTATCTTCCGATAAAGAGGTAAACGCCGCACACGCGCCGCTACCTCGAGAAGATTCCGCCCAGGATATATCCGGCCGCGATGAGGACCTGGGTCAGCAATACGAGCTGGACGTTTTTCATCATGACCGTCAGGAATACCTCCCTCTCCTCATACCGGAATGCCCCCCTGATCACCTGGAAGGCGAGGGGCAGCGTGAGGAGGGCCAGGAGTGTAAAGGCGGGCATATACCGGAGCGTCACCGCCCCGATAATCCAGAGATAAACCATCAGGGTGAAAAGGGAGAAGACCACGGCGGCTCTCTTCTTGCCGAAAACAATGGGCAAGGTCCGTCTCTTTACCGTGATATCCGCTTCGACGTCAGGAAACTCGTTGAGGAGCAGCAGATTATGGACAAGGAAAAAAGACGGCATTGAGGCGATGAAAGCGGTAAGCGTATATAAGCCGGTATGGACAAAATAGGCGCCCATAACGGGAAGGATGCCCAGTCCCAGACCGGGAGACCACTCGGGATAGCCCATCTTCAGAATAACGGGTGTATAGAGTACGATGAGGAGCGTGGCAAGAACCAGGAGTGGCACGAGCATCCAACCCTTCATCAGGATAAAGAAAACGCCGATCGGGATAAGGAAGAGGAAGCAGCCGATTCCGAGCCACAGTGCATCTTGTATCGTCAGCAGGCCCTGGGGGATAGCGCCGCTGCCGCCGCTGAACTGAGTCCGGCGGGTTCGATAATCCAGACCGCTCCGGCAGTCAAAATACTCGTTGAAAATATTGACCGCCGCATGGGCGAGCAACAACCCAAACGTTGCGAGGAAGGCGTATCCCAGATTGAACGGCGATCCAAATCGTCGCGATTCATACCAGGCAACACTGGCGCCGAGAATCCCCAGGATCAAAGCCAGAATCAAAAAGGGAAGGCGAATGATGGTAATGATACCCTTTACTTTCATCGGACCTCTTTTCGGCGGGGTCAGGCTTACTTATTGACAGTTAACGTTAAATGTCAATAAGTAAGCCTGACCCCGCTATTGCTAACGAGCGGCGGGATTGTGCGATACAGGCTCCTCTTTGTCAAGGGAATTAAAACGATTATCATCAGTTCAGTTGCAGAGATTCCTCGGTGGCCGTGACCGGGCAGGGACATTTCCATTGTGAAAATTACGTTAGTCTGTTATTTGCCCACCAGGAGTGGCAAATAGACGATGAAACATATTGTGCTCGGAACCGCCGGTCATGTGGATCACGGGAAGACTTCCCTGGTCAAGGCCCTGACCGGCATCGACACGGACCGCCTCAAAGAGGAGAAGGAGCGGGGCATTACCATCGAATTGGGTTTTGCCTCTTTGCCGCTCCCCGGGGGACTGGTCTTGGGTATTGTGGATGTCCCGGGGCACGAGCGGTTTATCAAGAACATGGTCGCCGGGGCCTCCGGCGTCGATCTCCTCGTCCTGGTCATTGCCGCCGATGAAGGGGTCATGCCCCAGACGCGGGAGCACCTGCACATCTGCACCCTCCTGGGGATCCGGAAAGGTCTGGTGGCCCTGACCAAGATCGACATGGTGGATGAGGACTGGCTGTCCCTGGTCATGGATGATGTTCACGAGTATCTCCGGGAGACCTTTCTTGCCGAAGCGCCCATTGTTCCCGTTTCGGCGGTAACCGGGGCCGGGTTAACGGATCTTGTTCAGGCCCTGGATATTCTGGCGTCGGAGGTGGGAGAAAAGAAGGATCACGGCGTCTTCCGCCTGCCTGTGGACCGGGTCTTCACGATGAAGGGATTCGGGACGGTGGTGACGGGAACCCTGGTTTCCGGAAGCATCAGCGTCGGTGACGACGTAGAAATTCTTCCCTCCCGGTTGAAGGCCAAAATCCGGAGTATTCAGGTCCACAATCAGACCGTGGACACGGCCGCAGCCGGCCAGCGGACGGCGATCAACCTTCAGGGGGTGGAAAAGGCCGCCGTCGAGCGCGGCGAGGTGATGGCGAGACCGGGGACCGTTGAGCCGTCCCGGCGTCTCGATGTTGCCCTGGACTACCTGGCAAGCAATGGGAAAGTCCTAAAAAACAGGAGCCTCGTCCGTTTTCATGTGGGGACGAAAGAGAGTATCGGTCGGATCATCCTTCTGGACCGGGAGGAGGCGCGGCCCGGGGAGTGGGTCTATGGCCAGATCATCTTCGAGGAACCGCCGGTGGTGATGACGGGGGATCACTTCGTCATCCGGAGCTATTCGCCCATCACCACAATAGGGGGCGGGGTGATCCTCGATATGCTGCCTCGGAAGCACAAACGGATGCAGGCGGCGGTAAGCGATGAATATCGCCTCCTTGAGGAAGGGACGGACGAGGAGCGGGTAGCGGCCATTACCGAGCGGTCCGGATATGAAGGGATCAGTCTCGTTCGCCTTGTCATGCGGACGGGACTTGCGGAAAACCGCCTGCGGAAGATTATCGAGGCCATGCTCTCCGCCCGGAAAGCTATTCTCCTTGATTCTGAAACCTTACAGATTGTTTCCGCCTCCGTTTATGCCTCTCTTCAGCAGCAGGCACTGCAAGAGGTCAGTGCCTATCATGAGAAGAATCCCCTCCGGGAGGGTATGCAAAAAGAAGAATTGCGCATGACCATCGGCGATTTCATCAATGCGAAGCTCTTCAACAAGGCCCTCAAGGATCTGGAAAAGCAGGAAAAACTGGCGCTGGAGCGGGAAACGGTCCGGTTGCCGGGGCATCGGGTCCATCTGCAAGGGGAGTTGGAGGCGATGAAGGAGAAGATCCTGACGCTTTATCTACAGGCCGGTCTGTCGCCCCCGACGGTCAAGGAGATTTATGAACAATTTCCAGACCGGAGCAAACAGGTGGATAGCGTGCGGGCCATTCTGCTCCGGGAGGCGATCCTGGTCAAGATTAACGAAGACCTCCTCTACCACCGGACGATCCTGGATAAACTGCAGGAGGACTACCGCGGCCTGCTTGTCAGGGAGGGGAAGGCAACGCCCGTTACCTTCAAGGAGATGACGAGCCTGACCCGGAAGTTCATTATTCCCCTGATGGAATATTTCGACCAGATAAAAATGACGGTGCGTTCGGGAGATCACCGCATCTTAAGAGAAAAACGATGAAACATGACCGTTATGATCACCCGGCGGGGATCGAAAAGTGTCCCGTCCGTATTTTTACGGGGACGTCCTGGCAGGCGGCGGTAGCGAATGTTGTCCGGGAGGTCCATCTGGAAATTCATCTTAACGGTCAGAAAATGATTACCATTGCCTGTGCGGGCATTCATACGGAAGAACTGGCCGTGGGCTGGTTGCGAGGCGAAGGAATCATCCATACCGCCCGGGAGATAGAAGCTATTGAAGTCGGCCGGGAAGGAATGTCGATCCATGTTAATACCAGGCCGGGGTTGGCCGCTGGTCAACCGATTTCCCAGGGTTCGGGAAAGGATGGCGGGCAAATCATTTCTTCCAGCGGCGCCCGCAGCGCTGCCTCAGTAATAAAGAGATCGGACAGTGAAATAAGGCTATCCGGGGCTCAACCCATGGAGTCAGTAATGGGCGCGGGGGAAGGACAAAACGAGGAGGGCATGAAACCCTTGGCAATCGGAACGGAAACAATCTCACCGGCCCGGATCTTTACGCTCATGGAGGAACTGGTAACCGCCGCCAGCATCCACAACCTTTCCCGCGGGACGCACGGCGCCGCCCTTGCCGATAGTTCCGATATCTTCGTGACCCGCGAAGATATCGGAAGACACAACTGCCTGGACATGCTGAGCGGCTATACCTTCCTGCATGACATCGACGGCGCGGATAAAGTTCTATTGAGGACCGGGCGGGTTTCCTCGGAAATTGTTCACAAGATATGGCGGATGGGCATCCCCGTGGTGTTATCCCTCTCTGTGCCGACGGCATTGGCGATCAGCCTTGCCGGGCAGGCGGGGATCACCCTGGTGGGGGCCATCCGGGCGCCGTCCCTGACGGTTTACACGCATACGAAACGGATTCGGGAATCATGAAAAAAAGTATTTATATCAAAGACATAAAGGCCGGAGAGAAGATTTGTGACTTCTTTTTTGTAACGGAGAAGACTCTCGCTTTTTCCCAGAAAGGTTCTCCTTACCTGAACCTGCGTCTCAAGGACAAAACGGGAGAATTGGATGGAAAGGTGTGGGACAATGCCCAGGATATGGAAAAGGTCTTTCGTAAGGGCGATTTTATCTATATCCAGTCCCGGGCCGTGCAATACAAAAATATAATTCAATTGTCCGTTATGAGTGCCCGCAGGGCCGAAGATCAGGAGATCCAGACGGAAGAATACTTTCCCGTGGCCAAGGAAGACCCGGACAAGATGTTTTCCGACCTGATGGCCTTTGTCGCCACCGTCGAGACGCCTCCTTTGCAGGCCCTCCTGCAAGCCTTCTTTCAGGATGAGGAGATTGTAGGCCTCTTCAAGCGCGCCCCCGCCGCCAAGGGGTTTCATCATGTGTATATCGGCGGACTTCTGGAACATACGCTATCGGTGGTGAAGATCCTCGCCTGGCTCGCCGGCCATTACGAGGGCTTGAACCGCGATCTCCTCATGACCGGCGGCATCCTCCATGATATCGGCAAGATTTACGAATACTCCTATGAAGGCATCGTTGATTACACCGATGAGGGTCGCCTCGTCGGCCATATCGTCATGAGTGTGGAAATGCTGGATCGCAGGATTTCGGCCCTTCCTGATTTTCCCCCCCAATTGGCCATGGAGCTGCGGCATATCCTCCTGAGCCATCACGGGACGCTGGAGTTTGGCTCCCCGAAGCGACCCAAGACCCTGGAGGCGCTCGTCGTCCACTTTGCAGATGATCTTGACGCCAAGGTCAACGCCATGCAGCTCACCATTGCAGGTGCTGTTGGTAACGAGTCGGACTGGACGCCCTATCACCGTCTGCTTGAGCGTTATATTTACAAGGGGAAATAGATATTCTCCATTCGGATTTTTTCTCTAAAAGTCGGGAGAGAGAAGGCTATTTCGCCGTCCTCAGGGAGCAAACGACGCCAGGATCAGCAGGATAAGGGCAATAATCGCGAACAGAAACATCATGATCAGCATTCTTCGGCGCCCAAGGAAGGAGATAATGTGTTCTTTGCGGATCACATCCGCCCGGACGTCAAAAAGAAAAGCAGAGAGCAGATAAAGCAGAGAAACAGGTATGCCGTAAATAAAAAGCAGCGCCTGAACCAGCGATCCCTTGCCCGCCCACTGGTTGACGAGCTGCTTTGCCGGCGGGGATAAAAGCAGCATAAGCAGGCATATCCACAGGCCGATATAAACGATGTATAGATGCTGTCTCTTCATGATTTTCAGATATTATGAAGTTTCAGGGGCAAGGTCAATAGATTTATTCGGGGAATCGGAAAAGGGAAAGATTTATCCATGAATTTATTAAATGGTTCGTCATCGGAGTGGATGGACTGGCGTTGGCAATACGGGAACCGTCTGCGCCGCCCGGAGCACCTTGCCGAACTGTCGGACGGGAATAGCAATCTTGTCGATGAATGGCGCCGGGTTGCCCAAATCTATCCCTTTGCGATTACCCCCTATTATGCATCGCTCATGGATCCGACCGACCGAAGTGATCCGATCCGCCTGCAATGCCTTCCCGATATTCGGGAACTCGCAGATATCCATACCGGCCAGGATGACCCCCTGGAAGAGGACCGTTACACGCCGGCTCCCGGGCTTATCCGTCGCTATCCGGACCGTTGCCTTGCCCTGGGAACGAATCGCTGCGCTGTTTATTGCCGCCACTGTAATCGCAAACGTTTCTGGAAGCAGGGAAGCCGACGATTTTCACGGGCCTATTTTCAGGGGATGATCGACCACGTGGCGCAAAATCCCGACCTCCGGGAGGTGATCGTGTCCGGCGGCGATCCCCTGCTGCTTCCAGAAGCAACCCTGGACTGGTTTTTAGGGTCTATGAAGGCCATCCCCCATGTGGAGGTCCTACGGGTCGGCAGCCGGATTCCCGCGGTGATGCCGATGCGAATCAACAAGGAGCTGGTCGGCGTCCTGAAAAAGTACCGCCCCCTCTGGTTCAATACCCAGTTTAATCATCCCCGGGAAATCACCCCGGAGGCCGCCCGGGCCTGTGATCTTCTCCTGATGGCCGGGATACCTGTTTCCAATCAGGCCGTGCTGCTAAAGGGTGTCAACGATGATCCTGAAACCCTGCGGGAGTTGTTTTACGGCCTCCAGCGCATCTCCGTCCGTCCTTACTATCTTTTTTCCTGTGACCCGGTGAAGGGGGTGGATCATTTCCGAGTGGATATCTGGAAGGGTATGGAGATGATGGAACAACTATGGCAGCGGACGTCGGGCCTCTGCCTGCCCCGCTTCGTCCTGGATGCGCCGGGGGAGCGCGGGAAGATCACCCTGCAGCCTTTTTCCCTGCAAACGGAGCTGGACATGAGAAAAGGATGAAATTTCTTTGACAGAAAATGGAAAATACATTAAGACTCACCCTCTGTTTTAATAACCGGAAAACAAGCGGACGAAAAATTCCAAGTCTGTTTCCATCATTTAAGGGGTAGGTATGTACGCAGCCAGTGATTTAAAAAAGAATCTGCGGATCAAAATAGACAATGAGCCGTATATCCTTACGGAATTCAACTTTGTCAAGCCGGGTAAAGGGCAGGCCCTTTACCGATGCAAACTGAAAAACATGATCAGCGGCGCTCAGTTCGAGCGAACCTTCCGCTCGGTGGATGTCTTTGAACCGGCCGACCTCCAGGAAAAGAAGATGCAATATCTGTATGAACAGGACGGCAAGTACTGCTTCATGGACAACGAGAGTTATGAGCAGATCTTGCTGACTGCCGAGCAGGTCGGCGATGCGAGGAACTATCTGATCGAAAATATCGAGGCGGAAGTTCTCCTCTTCGAAGACCGCCCGTTAGGGGTGACTATTGCTAATTTCATGGATCTCGTCGTTACCAAGGCGGATCCTTGGGCCAAAGGAGACAGTGTCTCGGGAAATACCAAGCCCGTAACGGTAGAGACGGGATATGTTCTTCAGGTTCCCCCGTTTATTGAAGAGGGAGAAAAGATCCGCGTCGATACACGTACCGGGGAGTATCTTACCCGCGTCAAGGACTAACAACGGCGCCAAAAGCCCATATTATTTATCATGGTTGATTCCTGGTCTCTGGCCAAGAAACAGCGCGCGTTGGAATTGCGCGCCAGGATCCTTCAAGAACTTCGTAACTTCTTCATCGCCAGGGGTTACCTGGAAATCGAGACCCCCTGCCTGATCCCCGCCCCCGCCCCGGAATTCCATATCGATACCATGGTTTGCCACGGCTGGTTCCTTCATCCCTCGCCGGAGCTGTGCATGAAACGCCTCCTGGCTGCGGGTTACGACAAGATTTTCCAGATCTGCCGGTGTTTCCGTCAGCACGAGCGGGGCGCCCGCCATCTTCCCGAATTCACCATGCTGGAATGGTACCGCAGGGATGCGGATTACCGGGAACTGATGGAAGAATGTGAAGATCTTATTCTCCATCTTGCCGCTGCCCTCGATCATGGCAACGCCATTTGCTATCAAGGACAGATCATCCATCTGCAAAAGCCTTGGGAAAGGATCACCGTCCATGCCGCCTTTGAAAAATATGCCGCCCTGTCCGTTGAAGAAGCCTTGGTCGGGGACTGTTTCGACGAGGGCTTGACCGCTCGAGTCGAACCCAATCTGGGCAAGGAGCAGCCGACGTTTCTCTATGATTATCCCCTGGCCCTGGGGTCATTAGCCCGGGCCAAAAAGGAAGATGCCTCGGTGGTGGAACGTTTTGAACTCTACATGGCCGGTATGGAACTAGCCAACGCCTTTACGGAATTGACGGATGCGGAGGAGCAGCGCCGCCGCTTTGTGAAGGAGGAGGATAAGCGCCGCCGGGCGGGCAAACCCCCTTATCCCGTTCCGGAACCCTTCCTGGAATCCTTGCAGGGTCTTGAGGAGTCGGCGGGGATTGCCCTGGGTCTTGACCGCCTAGTTATGATTTTTGCAGATGTCTTGCATATCGATGATGTTGTGGCTTTTCCACCTGAAACATTATAGGTTTCGAGTGAAAAGTCTTGTTGACAAGGACCCGGTTTTCCTTTACAGGTAAGGCCGCCATAGTAAATCACCGCTGGGAGAGGATAAAAGTGAAAGAAATTCCATATGTTGCCGTTGCCGGCTTGGGTGGACAATTTCAGGGAAGTGTATTCGGGATGATCCTGGATGCAGGACTGATGGTTCAATTTGTCCTGCTCCTCCTCCTTATGTTTTCCGTTATTTCTTGGGCGATTATCTGGCTGAAGCATCGAAGCATCAAAAAGGTTAAGAAGGAGAATGAGCTGTTTCTTGATGCCTATGTGAGATCAACAAAGCTCTCCGATATTTTCTCGGAAGCGAAAAAGTTCCCCGAATCGACCATGGCTGAGATCTTCCGTTCCGGATACAGCGAGCTGGTTAAAATCACCAAAGCGGCACGGGAAAGGGTCTCCGTAAGAGAAACGGGAGAATATGCAGATCCCGGTTTTGAAATGAAGGGGATCGATAATATCGAAAGAGCCCTCAACAGGGCCAGCAGCAGTGAAACCAGCAAACTTGAGCGGGCCTTGGGATTCCTGGCGACGACAGGGAGCGCCTGTCCGTTCATTGGCCTTTTCGGAACGGTCTGGGGTATCATGGACACCTTCAAAGGCATCGGCGCCCGGGGTTCGGCGACGCTGGCGGTAGTTGCCCCCGGTATCTCGGAGGCCCTAGTGGCGACAGCCGCCGGCCTTGCCGCCGCCATTCCCGCCGTTATCTTCTATAATTACTATTCGAACAAGATCAAAAACATGGCGATGGATATGGACGCCTTTGCCTCGGAACTAACCAATATCATTGAAAGGAATTACCTGAAATAGCGGGAGAGGACAATGAGATTTGCACGCAAACGCCAGTACTTCGAAAGCAAACTCGTGGCCGAGATCAATGTCACCCCGCTGGTGGATGTGGTCCTGGTCCTGTTGATCATTTTTATGGTCACCGCGCCCATGTTGTCCATGGGGATCGATGTCAATCTGCCCCGGGTCAAATCCAAAACAATCGACGTCAACGAAGAAAAGCTTGTGCTTTCGATAAACAAAGACGGGGAGATCTTCATCAACCGCACGAAGATTCCCAAGGATGAGCTCAAGGTAAAGCTGGAAAATATCTTTACGGCCAGGATCGATAAGGAGATTTTCCTGCGGGCTGACAAATCCGTTGCTTACGGTTTTGTGGTGGAGGTCATGTCGGAGATCAGGAAGGCCGGTGTCGATAAGCTGGGAATGGTCACCGAAACCCCTGAGGAATCACGGTGACGTCCACGCATTATTCAGGAGGACAACATGAGCAGGGAGTTCGTCTGTCCCGAATGATCGTCCTGTCCCTTGTTGTTCATCTATCGCTGCTGTCTTTAGCCGTTTTTTGGCCCACCCATTCATCGTCGCCCCGTTTTACCCTGGGTCCCGTCTATTCCGTAAATTTGGTAAACCTCTCCGATACCCTGATGAGTCACAAACCGATGGGCGACCCCTTGCGCGATCTCGCTGGACCTTCCCTGCGCGATCAGTCTCTCGTTATGAAAAAGCGGGTAACCACGCAGACGACGGCGCCGATCAGGAAAATGGAGACGAGAAAAAATCTGAGCAATCCCGCTGTGGAAAACCTGAGAAAAAGGCTTGGGGAAAGAACCTCGGCAGATAATTCCAAGGCAGAATCATCGCCTGCCGCCAATTCTGCCGCCAGCGCCGAAGCCAATGCCCAGTTGGCTGATTATTATACGGTTATCTGGTCCAGGATTAAAAGCCAATGGAACCTACCCGGAGGCCTCAATCCCAAGGACAATATTGAGGCCGTTGTGCAAGTGCGGATCATGCAAAACGGGGCCATTACGGGCATCAGTTTTGAAAAAAAATCGGGTTTGGCCTACTTCGATAACTCAGTTCTCAGAGCCCTGAAAAAGGCCAGCCCGCTGCCGCCGCTACCGCCATGGTACCGGGAAAATGGTCTGGATATAGGCATTCGCTTTCTTTCCTCGGATCTGCGGAGATGATGTAACCCCATGATGACGTTTTCAAGGACAACTATGAAAAGTACGATCTTATCTTTCAGCGCCATTATTTTGCTGATCGCTTTTCTTATCCCCTGTCAGGGGGCGGCGAAGGACTATATAGATATCGACGCCCCAACTTTTCAAAAATTCCCCATTGCCATTACCAACTTTACAAAAGCGGGAACGGATAGCGATAAGGAGGGGCTTGCCGCATGGTTTCCCGATAACCTGTCAAAATATCTCGAGATGACAGGTTATTTCAATATCGTTCCCCGCAAGGCCTTTCTTGAGGACCCGGCCCGGAATCAGGGGAAGATCCTTTTCAGCAACTGGACAACAATTGGGGCCGATTATCTGGTCCAGGGCCATTTCAGCAGCCAGGGTCGGGATCTGTCCGTAGAGATGCGCCTCTACGATACGGTCAGGGGCGAATTGATGCGGGAGAAAAAATATACGGGGAAAACCACTGACAGAAAGGATATGGTGATCCAGTTTGTCAATGAGATTCTGCTGGTCCTCACGGGAGAGCGAGGGGTTTTCAATACGCAGATTGCCTATGTGCAGAAGCAGGGAAAGAACTCGGAGATTCGGACTATCACCTTTGACGGGTCGGCTCAGAAGCAGGTTACCAACTACCGTTCCCTGACCCTGGCGCCACGCTGGTCCCCGGATGGGAAATGGATCTCCTTTACCTCTTACCGGGACGGAAACCCGGATTTCTATATTGCCAGCCTGAAGGGGGGGACGGGGAAGAAAGTCTCCAGTTATCCGGGGTTGAATCTGTCCGGTGCCTGGTCTCCAAATGGCCGCAAGGTCCTGCTCACTCTTAGCAAGGACGGCAATCAGGAGATCTATGCCATGGACAGCACGAGCGGTTATCTTCAAAGACTGACCTACGATCATGCCATCGATGTCTCTCCGGTCTGGTCGCCCGACGGGAAAAGTATTGCCTTCGTATCCAACCGGGCCGGATCTCCTCAAATCTACATCATGGACAGCGATGGCAGGAATGTGAAAAGGTTGACCCATGAAGGTTCTTATAACACCTCCCCCTCCTGGTCGCCCAAAGGAAACCGGATTGCCTATGAAAGCACCGTGGGTGGGGTCTTCCAGATCTTCACCATCAGCACCGACGGGACGAATCCGCAACAACTTACCAGCCAGGGAAGGGAAAACAAGCATCCTTCCTGGTCTCCCGACGGCAGATACCTGGCTATCACCTCCAAGAGCGGAGGCACCGACAGGATTGCCGTTATGAACGCCAACGGAACAAACATCCGCGTTTTGTGCGAAGGATCGAACCCGGCATGGTCGCAGTATTTCCAATAATTACAATTTGATAGCAGCATACGTTAATTTAAGGTTGACCTTTGGCGTTCTTTTTGATTAAATGGTGCCCGTGCATCAGTGGCCTCAAGCGCAGTAAGGGGAAATAAATTATCATGGAAGTGACATTATTGAAACGGTCAGTCAGGCTACTCATTATTCTCTTGATTGCTTTGCTCACGGGATGTGCCACAGCAGGAGATCTCAAACGCGTTCAGGGGGATCTCGGAACGAAGATCAGTGATCATGATGGCAAGGTTGCCACCATGCAGACAGATATGGCGGCTTTGCAAAAGGAATCCGCGCAGAATACGGGAGCTGTTGCTGACATCCGTAAGAAACAGGCTGATATAGGGGCGGATCTCACAGATATCCGTGAACAAGTCCAGCAGCTGCGGGGAACTGTTGAAAAGCTTCAGAAGGATATGGATGAGCTTCAGGGCCACATGGGCAAGGACTTCAGGGAAAAGCTCGACCAGGCATCCTTCAAGATAAATTTTATTGAAAACTTTCTGGGGATCGGCAAAAAGGAAGAGCGAACGGAGAACGGGGAAAAGAATAGTAAAAGCCATTCAAAAAATGGATCAAAAGGAAAGTCGGACAAAGAATCCATCTATGCCTCCGCCTACGAACTCTACAAGGAAGGAAAGTACGAAAAGGCAAGGACAGAATTTCAAAACTTCATCAAGGCCTATCCTAAAACGGAATATTCGGGCAACGCTCAATTCTGGATTGGAGAATGCTACTATTATGAAAAAAGTTACGAGAAGGCCATCCTGGAGTATGAAAAGGTAATCAAGACCTATCCGGAAGGTAACAAAGTTTCTCAGGCCCTCCTGAAGCAGGGTCTTTCCTTCCTGCAACTGGGAGATAAAGCCAGCGCCAAGCTGATCCTGCGGAATATTATCAAAGACTATCCAAATACGAGTCAGGCAAGGGTTGCGCGAACCAAGCTCCTGGAAATCAAATAATTACAATTGGATTTGGAACCGGAATAGCTGCAAGTCATTTGAGGATAATTGTTCTCACTCCCTCGGGAACCGGCAGATCAAATATCCGTTCTGTCTCATTGGTTAACGGCGCAAATGTCGCGCCGTCATACCTTAAAGAAATGTCGCGCTTGTCCATGCCAGGCATTTGAAAACGAACACGGCTGGGCATGGAGACATCATTATCCTGGAAATACTCATCAAAATAAACCGTCAGAGGCTTATCTCCGTTTTTCCCAAACCTGTCCAAACGGGTCAGGTAGAGGTTTTCGGGATCGATCCAGAGTGACTGCAAAGGATGGTTTTCCCTGGACAGGATGTCCACGCGATAAGATTTTCCCTCTGAAGAACCCTTGAGAACGGTCTGTTCTGAAGACATGGTCGGACGGCAGCCCATTAAAAGAGCAACCAGGTCGGGAACCGCCAACTGGATGGGAAAGAAGGACTTGAGATTGTTAATAGTCGCCGGACCGACATAGTATTCGCCGTTCTGGGGGAGATAAACCTTCATTATCCCGTTGTGGATTGACAAAAAGAAGTTGGGTAAACCGATGATCGGAATAGCTTCCAAGCGGAGAGACGCCGGTTTCGTCGCGAGGATGGCGAGCTTTAAAGGGTATCGCCCTTCCTCCGTATTCACGACGACCTGAGCCACGGCCTTCATGAAAGTTTTCCTGCTATCTCTGAGGTCGATGGTTCCTAATGCCTCCTCGGGGGAAAGTAGATGCCCTGCCCCTGTTGCCGGATGCATAGGATCGTGGGCGCACCCACCCAGAAATGAGATCAGGAAAATGAACAGGAGAAAAATCCGAAGGATGCAGCGCAACGCAGCATCCTTCGGATTTTTTACGAAGCCGTCATTGTTGGCACATGCCTTGGGGAGGGAGCATCGTAAGCCGGTCATTTCTTGGGGAGGTCGGCTACCTTTTTCGGCAGGCTGCGACTGGCGGGGTTGAATTTCAGCGCCCGTTGGTAAGATTCGAGAGCCTCTTGCCTGCGACCTGCCTTGAGGTAGGCATCCCCCAGATGTTCGGCGACGGTGCCATCATTGGGTAAAAGACTCGACGCTTCCTTGAGATACTGTATGGCCAGATCGATGCGGTTCTGCTTGAAGTACGTCCAACCTAAACTGTCGATCATATAGCCGTTTCCCGGTTTGAGCTGGAGGGCCTTTTGGATCATTTTTTCGGCCTCCCCAAGATTTATTCCCCGGTCTGCGTAACTGTAGCCGATAAAATTCAGGGCATCGGCGTGATCGGGATCAATCTTTAAAAGGGCTCTCATCTGCTGGATGCTTTCTTCAAAACGGTCGGTCTTTTCGTAAAGGACCCCCAGACTGTAATACAAATCAACGTTTTGCGGCAGGAGCAGCATCCCCTCTTTGAGTATCCGTTCCGCTCCCGGAAGATCCTTTTCTTCTTCGTAAAGGGAGGACAGGATGACGTACAATCCCGGAACTTCCCGCTTTACCTTAACTGCCTTTTCCAGGTTGGCAATGGCTTCTCTTGTCTTTCCTTCTTTTTTCAAGATCATGGCCAGACGAATCTGTGCGCTTCCATAAAGGTCGGAATTGGCGGGAATCTTCATCAGGATTATGACTGCCTGGGCATAGGCCTTTTTTTCCTCATAAGCGGTCGCCTGGAGGTAAGAATATCGGTAATCAGCAGGAAATTTTTTTATTAGTTTTTCAAAAGCCTCGATGGCCTGGTCATAGCGGCCGCTATCAATATAAAGTAGGCTGAGAGCCAAAAGAACTTCCCGATTTTCAGGGTCCAACCTGAGAATTTTATGAAATTCCTTTTCCGCCTCGTCATATCTCTTTTCGCGGAGATACATTTCCCCGAGTTTGATGCGAACACTGAGCTTTTCCGGATGAAGAGAAAGATAATCCTTGAAGGTATCGATGGCCATTGCCGTTTTTTGCTGTTTTTCGTAAACTAGGGCGAGATCGATGAGGGCCGATTCAAAGTTCGGTCCGATGCTCAAGGTCTTTTTGAGCATCCTTTCGGCGCCTTCATAATTTTTCATATCCATATAAATCTTGGCCTGATAGTAGGCGGCCATAAGGTGATGGGGGTCCAGAAGAAGAACCTTTTCGAACATCCCGATGGCTTCCGGGTACTGTCTGGATTCTCCGTAGACGATTCCCAGGTAAAAACAGGCGGAAATATTCTTGGCATCCTGGCGGATGACCGTCTGGTAGTGGGTAATGGCCCGGGGGTAATTCTTGGCATTCATGTAGAGCCCGCCGAGCATGAGATTCAATCCCACATGTTCTGGATTAACTTTCAGCGCTCTTTCACAGACGGCGATGGCCTTGCTGCTTTCACCCTTCTCCACATAAGCGGCTGCCAGTTCCGTAGCGATATCCGGGGCGGTCGGGTCATGGTGCAGGGCTTTTTCGAATTCCTTGACGGCTTCACCCGGGTTCTCATCAAGCATCTGCAACACACCCAAAGAATAATGATAGGTGGCAAGATGGGAAGGGGCGCTCTTTCCATAAATTTCCGGACATCCGCATAAAAGCGTCATTATCCCGGCGATGCAGATGATGCGCATCCATAAAGGGTTCATGTTTTTCTCTTTTTAATTCTTTACGGTCTTTTTAAAGATATCCCAGCTTTTCAACATGTCGACGGCGGCTTTAAGCTGGTTGTCCGTATTCACATCACCAAAGGCCCGTTTAACCGGTAGGTCCTTACGGTTCCCGTTATCCTTCATTATTCGTTGCGGTAGCTTCAGGTTGTTGTCCTTAGTCGGCTCCTCGCCCTTCTTCTCCATTTCCTTAACGGATTTGATATGTCCTTTCAGATCCTTTTCCCTGAGGGGCTCGTAATCAGCATCATCAGCCTCGTCTCCCGGCCGGAGATATTTGACGACGATGTCGGGAGTAATTCCTTCCGCCTGAATGGAGCGTCCCTTGGGAGTGTAGTAACGAGCTGTCGTCAGTTTCAGCGCGGCTCCATCTTCCAGCGGAATTACGGTTTGGACGGAGCCCTTGCCGAAGGTCTGGGTTCCCAGAACCAGGGCGCGCCCGTTATCCTGGAGGGCGCCTGATACAATTTCTGCGGCGCTCGCCGTTCCTTCATTCACCATTATAACTATGGGGGCAGTGAACTCATCGCCCGTATCTCGGGCGTTGACCTTGCTTTCCATCCCCTTGGTTCGTCCTTTCGTCGAAACGATAACCCCGGACTTGAGAAAAATATCGGAGACCTCGATGGACTGGTTCAGGAGCCCTCCCGGGTTGTTTCGCAGGTCCAGGACAATGCCTTTGAGGGATTTGTTTTTGGTCGTCATCTCCTGAAGGGCCTTCTTCAAATCATCGGATGTCTTGTCCTGAAAAGAGGCGATACGGACATAACCGATCTGGTCGTCGAGAAGCTTGTGTTTGACACTGACGATTTTGATGATCGCTCTGGTGATGACAAAATCCCGGAGCTTGTTCTCATTCCCTCTCAGGATGGAGATGGTTACTTTGGTATCTTTTGGTCCCCGGAGACGACTGACCGCCTCCATAATAGTGATGTCCTTGGTGGATTTTCCTTCAATCATGATGATCTTGTCGCCGGCCTTGACGCCGGCTTGAAAGGCGGGCGTGTCTTCAATAGGGGATACAACGGTGAGGATATCCTTATGGATGGTGATCTCGATGCCGATACCACCGAAGCTGCCCCGGGTTTCCAACTCCAGTTCCTTGTAAATTTCCGGCGTCATATAGCTGCTGTGGGGGTCGAGGTTTTTGATCATGCCGTTGATGGCCCCTTGCAGCAGGGTCTTCGAATCCACCGGCTCTACATAATTCTTTTCGACAATATCGAGGATCTCATTGAAAGCCTTGAGATTCTTATAGATAGACCGGTCCAGGGCGGCCGACACCATAGTGTAGCGATAGAGCCCCATAAAAACCAGCAGGGCCGCCATGCCCAGAATCACTATCCATCTTGTTTTTGTTTGCCTTTTCATTTGCACCTCCACATAATGCCCTACACCTCTTTCATCATCTTTGCATGTTCAAAACTTGTGATCAATAACACTTTTTATGGGAAAAATTCAAATCTTTTTTTATTTCTGGAGGTTATCGAGATTGTAGGGAGGCGGCTGTTTTCAGAAGGGATTCCCCGTCACCGACATAAAGGAGGCGCATCTGCCGATCGATATTCTTGATCAATCCGGCGAGGACTCTGCGGGGGCCGATTTCCACAACCGTGGTTACGCCTAGGGCGGTCATTCTTTCCACTGTTTCCTGCCAGCGCACCGGAGAAACTATTTGCCGCCGCAGAAGTTCCCGGGAATTGTCTGGGGAATGAAGCCGGGAAGGATCATAATTGGAAACGACTGGTATCAGGCAGGGCTGAAAATCTATCTTTGCCAAATCCTCGCCGAAAAGCTCGGCGGCTTCACTAAGCAGACGTGAGTGGCAGGGGACGCTTATGGGTAGGGGTACAAATTTCTTGATCCCTGCTTCCCTGGCCATTTCCCCCACCCGTTCGACCGCCCGGGCGCTTCCCGAAATGACGATCTGGTTCGGGGCATTGAGGTTGGCCAGATCGAGGGGTTCTCCCGGGAGGGAACAGGTGGTGCAAACCTTCGCCACGGCTTCGTAATCCAGACCCAGGATGGCAGCCATAGCCCCGGTGCCGGGAGGCAAGGCCTCCTGGTGTCTTTGGGCCCTTGCCTGGACAATAGTTATGGTTTCTTCAAGCCCCAGCGAACCTGCCGCATACAGTGCGCTGTATTGACGGTCTGGTCCAGAACATCTTGAGGGCCTTCCAGGCAGATTCTGGCGATGTCTATGCCGGTGATATCCTGAGTTCGGGAAAAGACGTCCCGAAAGGCGTCGAATTCCCTGAATAAATCGGCACCCATGCCCACATATTGCGAACCCTGACCTGGAAAGACCAGTGCCCATTTCTCCATTGCTTTCTCCTTGTTGCTAAGTTTGACGGCTTCGTAAAAGGTCCGGATGCTGCGTTGCACTGCATCCTTCGTCACTGCGGCGTATGCCAAGTACGCCTCATTCCTCATGATTTGCGCGCCTTGCCTGCGGATCTTTTTACGAAGCCGTCGATTATGGCCAAATTTTCGACTTTTTTCGGTTCATCAAGTTTCCGTAACGTATATCCCGGGGGAGTTCTCCAGGGGAGGATATTTACGGCATCCCATGGTCGGGGGGGTTTGCATGGTCGAGCCGTGCTGAACCAGCCAGTCCGTCCAATCCCTCCACCATGAACCGCGCCGTTCCTCTTGACGGCTCAGCCAGTCATCCGGGTTCTCTGTAGGCTCGACTGTCCCTGCCCAGAACTTCCTTCTTGACCC